>DASVCM010000591.1:0-12596 GCA_036381635.1 Lacipirellula sp. | reverse complement strand
GGCGGCGGGTCCGGGCGGTTGGTCGAGCGGGTTCTGGAGCAGTTCCCAAGCGCGACCGCCGTGCTGGTGGACCAGTCGGAGCCATTCCTGGCGGTCGCCGAGGGGCGGCTGACACGATTTGGCTCGCGCGTGTCGCTGGCGAAGCATCGCCTTCAGGATGAGTGGGCGAAGACGATCGGCCCGGTCGACGCGATTGTCAGCACATCGGCGATTCACCATCTCGAGCCGGTTGAGAAGCAACAGCTTTTTGCCCAGATCTTCGCGGCACTGCCAAGCGGCGGCGTCTTCATCAACGGTGATGAGCACCGCCCGGAAAGCAACGCGGCGTATCTTGCGCTGCTTGAGCAGTGGGGCCGGCACATGGAATCCTCGCTCGCGGCGAAGGCGATTCCGCCGTCGTTCGGCAAGGTGATCGACGCCTGGACGAAACGCAACATTGCGGAATTCACTCTCCCGCGCACCAGTGGCGACGATTGCCTGGAAACCATCGCGACGCAGCTTCAATACCTGCGCGACGCCGGATTCAACCGGGTGACGGTCCCTTGGCAGCGTGAGCTGTGGGCTGTCTTTGTTGCCCACAAGAGTTAATTCAGGCTGTCGTTATATGACCCGGCGGCGTGTGTAAACCCTCGCGTTACACCTGAGAGTAGGGGGTCGGCTCGAGGAATAGCTTCGTGATCTTCGGCTCCGTGCCGGCGTATTTCGGGTCGGCGACCATCCTGCGGAAGTCGGGATGCTGGAGGAACTTCTTCCAGCCGGCTTCATTGGCTTCCATGCTCGGCGCGGCGAGCATGTACTTGAGGTTCGGCAGGTTCGGCCCGATGAGCGTTTCGCCGAAGAAGACGTTTTCGAAGCCGCACTTCGGGAAGATGCCAATCTCGCCGTCGTCGAACATTTGGACCTTCGCGCGGGCGCGATCCTCGCCATGGTTTTCGTAGGTGCGAACCTCCAGCACGCGGGGCTTCTTCGCCGGCGGCGTGATCTGCGGCGCGCCGGCGAAGGCGACGAGCAGCGAGCTTTCGATGCGATCGAACGCGGGGTCTTCTTTTTTCGCAGCGAGATATTCGGCCGCGGCCTCGCGGTAGCCGGCGTCTTGTTCCAAGGCCTCTCGCGAAGACGCAAGCGACTGGGGAGTCGGGTACACGAGGAGCACGTGGATGGAAGGACCGGCGTTAGGGCCAATCTCCGTGAACGCCCCGACGGGGCCGAGGCCCATGCGCTGCCACGCCGGCAGGCAGGCGGTTTCGAGATATTGATGCAGCCGCGATTGCTGGCCGTTGTCGGAGAGCTTGTAGGTCCGCCACTCATACAGCTCGCGGCCGTTGGCTAGCGCCGCGCCCCCTTGCTGGCCCGCGGAGACGGCCGAGGCCCAATGAGCGACGGTAACGGCGGCGGAGGTAGGCAGAACGGCTTGCAGAATGTCGCGGCGATTCATGAGAAAGACTCGTCTGGGTAAAACTGACCTTGGCAATCTGCTATAATCTAACAGGCGACCTCGCGGCTTTGGAGCAACAAAGCATCCATGACTGCACAAAACCTATACTCCGAAACGATCGCGACGCTTCCCGCATCGGAGCAGCTCCGGCTCGCTTCGCTGATTCTCAACGGCCTAGCGGAAACGGCCGAGAAGCTTGATTACAGTGATCACTGGTCAGACGAGGACGTGCGGGATCTGATCGCCTTTTCAATGACGCAAACCGGCAACGAGGAGTAGTCGCTATTTGCCCGCGCCAGGCGATATCGTCGTTGTCGATTTCCCCGGCGCTCAGGGGACGAAGCGGCGTCCTGCGATCGTCGTATCCTCGGACGACTACCATCGCACTCGACCGGACGTGATTATTGGCCTGATCACTAGTCAGCTTCCCGGCAAACCAGGACCCACGGATCATATTCTCGGCGACTGGCAACGAGCAAACTTGAATAAACCTTCCGCCTTTCGTGCGTATCTCGTGACCTTGCCGAGGAAGGCGGTTTCCGCATCGATCGGACGTCCTTCGCCTGCCGATTGGGCAAGCATCGTGGCTTGCATGCGCCAAGCTTTGGCGTGACGGATCAGAGCAGCTAGGCAATCCGTCGGGGATCAGCGAGGATTTTTTCGTCGTCGGAGAGCATGCGCAGTCGCATTTCGCGCGGCGGGGCGGCGATTTCGATGTTGGCCGCGCGGAGTTTGCGGTCGATGGCCGTGTAGAGCTGGTGGATCGTCGCGCCGCGGTGTTCCAGCGTTGGCAGGAAGCAGCGGAGGGCGAGCTTCAGGCCGAGTTCGGAAAGGCCTTCAAACGCCGCATTGGGGGCAGGTTCTTCAAGGACATGCGGCTGCTCGCGGGCCGCTTCCAGCAGCAGCGTGCAGGCCGCCTCGGTGTCGGCGCCGTGGGCGAGCGTCACGATGATCTCGATCCGGTTCATCTGGTCCGAGAGGGTCCAGTTCAACAGCCGGCCGGTGACCAGGTCCTTGTTCGGCACGATGTACTCCTTGCGGTCCCAGTCGACGATCGTCGTGGCTCGCATGCGAATCCGGTTCACCACGCCGCTCTTGTCGCCAAGGGTGACGATGTCGCCCACGCGGATCGGCCGCTCGAACAGCAGAATGATGCCCGAGACGAAGTTGGCGAAGATCTCCTGCAGGCCGAAGCCAAGGCCGACGGACATCGCGGCCACGAGCCACTGGATCTTGTTCCAGTCGCCGCCGAGGACATTGAAGGCCGCGGTCAGCCCGATGGCGGTTAGCACATAGCGCGAGATGCTGGTCGCCGCGTAGCGCGAACCGCTGTCGAGCGGCAGATGCTGCAGGACGACCAGCTCCAAGAGCGCCGGCACGTCGCGGACGGAGATGTACGTGACGCCCAGCACGACGAAGAACGCGGCTAGATCGCCCCAGGTGAGCACTTCGGCCCAGGGGAGCGTGCGCGCTGCCGGATACTTCAGCGCCGGCAGAATCTCGTTCCAGATTACCACCAGACCGACCGCAGTCGTGATCGCGAGAAACGTGCGAACAAGTTTCTGCGTCTGCTCGCTGATCGCGGCCAGGTCGATCGCTTCGTCGGGAAGCTCGGCCGGCGGCGGCGCGCCGGCGTCAGCTTCAGCGGCGGCGGCGAGCTGCGCGCGGCGCTGCTTCGCCTGCTCGCGCGCCAGCCGTCGGCGGTTGACCAAGAGCCAGCGCCGAGTCACGCCGCCCAGCGCCATCACGCAGAGCAGCATGGCGCCGGTTTCGAGCAGGCGCAATGCCGCCTGTTGTGCGGTGAAGTAGTAGCCAACCGCCGCAAGGACCGCCAACGCCGTCGGCAGCAGCACCGCTGCCGGCCGCCAGGCGAGCTGCAGCGGCGTGAGCCAGCCGCCGCGGCTTACCAGCACGATCTGCCGGAACGGCGAGTTGCGCGCCATCAGCAAGCTGTAATGAACGGCCGCGAGCAGCAGCATCAGCCCGATGAAGCAGGCGCGGCCGAGCGACGAGTTCCACAGCGGCTCGCTCTCTTGAACTTCCAAACCCGACAGCCACAGCACCAGCGGCAAGCCCAGCACGGTCAGCCAGCGCAGCTTTCGCCGCACCTGCGCGAGGCACGCGTCGGGCCAATCGAAATGGCAATCGGCAAGCCCGCCGAGCCGGCAGAGATGGCGGGTAAGCTCCAATAGCAGCACGCACACCGCTGTGAAACGCAATGCCAGGCTCAAGGAACGGACGAACTCCGATTCGTTGAGGCTGTCCATCGACCAGCTCAGGAAGGCTAGGAGCACCGGCCAGGGCAGGGCAATCACGGCCGTCAGCCAAAGGGCGTCGAACGTGGGCCGCAGCCGCGTGCAGCTTCGCTTATCGGCCTCGGCGCCCAAGTCGCGCAATCGGCGTCGTGCGGCGCTCTGCGACGCGGCAAGCGCCACATAACTGAGAATGCAAATGGTGAACAGCCCCGGCTTCCGGCTGCCGGCGCGGAGGACGGCGGCGCCGGCGTCGCGCCAGTTGCTCGGGTCGAGGCTCCAGGCCAGGGCGCCCATCGCCGGGCGCCAGTCGGCGGGCGAGATGATCGAACAACTGCCAATCCATAGCACCCGCTGCGCGATGAAGGCCGCATACTCATTGGTCGTGGAGATCAACTCCGATTCAGCAATCTCCAGCTTGGTGAGATTGTTTGAATAGTCGTCGCAGGTCTTGATGTACGCTTCGACGATCTCGCGCTGCGCGGAGAGAAGCTGCTGAAACTCGCGGCGGGTTTCGTCGCTCAGGTCGCCCGCCTGGGCAGCAAGCGAATCGGCCAGCTCGTCAATGTTCGCCAGCGTCGAGGCGTCGTCCGTCAGATGGTACGACCGCAGCCGGATTTCAGCCTGTTCGGACGGACGCCGGGCATGCCGGCGGCGAATGGGGCGGAGGTCGGGGAGCTTGTCTTGCTGATCGCGAAGCAGCTGGCCGTTGAGGTGCGAAAGTTCAACGACTTCATCTTGCTTCTTCGCGCGATCGTACTGCTGCTTCAGCGTGAGAAGCTGCTCGCTCACCTCGACGAACTGCTTGGAGACAATCGTAATGTCGGCAACCAGCTTCGCGCGCTCCTCGGCGAGTTGCTTATTGCGATTAGCCAGATCGGTGATCGCCTTGAGCCGCACGCCTTTGGAGTCGTTGACGTCCTCGACTGCCTGGGCCGCCTGCAGCGCCTGCTGCCGGGCGGCGAGCTCGCGGCGGCGATTGATCTGCTCACGAAGCTGGGCCAGCCGCTTCTCCTTATGCGGCACATACCGAGCGAAATAGTCGCGGCGCACCTTCACCCACTCGGCGCTTTCCTCGTAATACTGCTGCTCGGCTTTCAGCGCGTAAAGCGTCGCCTCATGAGCCGCCTTGCTCTGCGCGAGCAGCGCACGGCGGGAGACCATGAGCACATCGGCCAGGTCTTCGCTGCCGAGGGCCGCGAGCTCGTCGTTCGCGTAATTGAGCTTCTGTTGCAGCTCGGCGACCTGCTTGGGAAGCTCCGCCATCCGCTGCGAGCGGAGCTTGGGCGCCTCGATCATCTCCGCCAGGTCCTGTCGATACTTCGCGAGCTCGGCTTCAACGCGTGCGGCCCGCTGTTCTACCTTTTCCAGCGGTTCGCCGGCGACGTCTTCGTACGGCGGCAGCGGTTTAGCGAGCCGCTGCGCATAGTCCTGGGTGCTATATTTGCCGTTCTTTTTAGGATCGGGGTCGCGCTGGCCAAACTTCGTCAGGTCGAGGTCCTTCTGAAACTTGATGGCGGCCTCGATCTGGCGATTGGCGACTTCAAATGCGTCGATCGCTTGTTGATAGTTCTCGACCGCTTTGCGTTTTTCGTCATCGCTGAGGGCTGCGTTCTCGAGGGCTTTGAGCCTGGCTTCCAGCTCCGTTTTAACTTCCGGCTTCTGCGGCTCCAGAACATCGTCGGGCTTGTCCGACGTTTCAGACTCGTCCCCATCGCCCGTGGCGTCGTGCGCGGCAGGGAGCGCCGCCTCGGTCGGCGTGAGCGGCGATGGAGAGAGCGGCTCGGGCGCAACGGCGTCCCAAGAGCCAACCCCTGGAGAACGGAGGAGATTCTCTTCCAGCGGCGCCGTTTGCGCATGCAGAGCGCGCTCGCCGACAAAGAGTCCGCCAACAGCTAGCGCGAAGGCCGGCAAGGCCAATAGGATTCTCATGGGCCGTCCTTGGCAGAAAATGGCGGGTCGGGCCGTCTCGATCCTTGAGCGGCGCGCGCCCGGTAGTTATAGACGGTTTCGGCCAGCAGCAAAACATCGCCAGCGGGGCGGCTGCTAGCTAAGGTGGAGAGTGCGGTCGGCGCAATAATGAAAGCCCCCGGCTCCGCCGGGGGACAGAATGAATGGCCACGGACCGACCTTGATCCGGTCCCCCGGCAGAGCCGGGGGCTTTTATCGATCACCTGGCGCCCCGCTTGCACGAATCGCTGCACCATGAAACTCAAACGCAAAACCCTCGGCTTCATCCTGGGCGTGCTGGCCACGTTGGCCGTCGTGCTCGGGCTGTCGCTGGCGTTTGGGCGAGACTATCCCAGCCGGCAGACGGCGCGGCGATCGTTCACGCTCGACCATAACTTTACCGACGTCCGCAAGATCCTGGTTCGCAACGACGCGGCCAAGCAGATCGTCACCATGGGCGGCGGCAGCGAGTACATCGATCAGGAGTGGTCGGCCGTCGGCGCCGAGCTCGACGCCGTTCAATTGCTGGCCGACTGGCGGCTGGAGCTGCACGGCACGCTCCATGTGCGGACCAAGGACGAGTACATCGGCGAGCACGTGATCGGCCTGTTGCAAGACGTCGAAATCACGCCCGACTTTCTTCACTCGGCGACGCACTTGAACGAGCCGGCCGAGCGGCTGAAGGAATATGACATGAAGACTCACTTCGACCGCGATCCGGAGACGGGAAACACGAAGGTGTCGCTGGAGTTGACTCAAGTGATTCTCACCGACGCCCCCTGGTTCGCCCACGGCATCGCCGACCGGCGGGTGAAGGACTCGGCCGAGCGAACGCTGGCCAACCAAGAGGCGGCGATCCGCAAGCTGGTGGCCGACAACATCGACGACGTGCCGCTGTTCCCGCTGCGCTGATCCGTCACTTAAAGAAAAGGGCCTCACGCAAAGGCGCAAAGGCGCAAAGAAGAGAGAGAATGAGTAAGGGTAACTGAGGCAGCAGAAATCTAAGAGATGGGCGCCGCCAAGGATCTTCTCTCTGTTCCCGCTGTTGCCTCCTGTTCGTTTCTTTGCGCCTTTGCGCCTTTGCGTGAGTCATCTCTAATCGTCTAATCGCAGGCAATGTTTCGTCGGAGACACGACTATGAGTGATACGCGTCGAACTTTCCTGCAGGCTTCCGCGGCGGGTCTCGCCGGAGTTGGGGCGTCGTTTTGGGTCGCCGGGCGGGCGAAGGGACAGGGGCCCGCGAAGTCGCCGAATGCGCAGCCGCATGTCGCCTACATCGGCACGGGCATTCGCTACCATCTCGACCTGGGCCACGTCGCCGTGAAGTTCGGCCCGACGGTGGCCATTTGCGACGTCGATTCCGTGCAGGCGGGCCGGGCGCTGCAGGTGGCGTTCGACGAGCACCGCGAGTTAGGCCGGCCGCTGCAGACTGACATCTACGAAGATTACCGTCACGTGCTCGATCGTCCCGACATCGACGCGGTGTTCATCGGCACGCCGGACCACTGGCACACGAAGATCGCCATCGACGCGATGCGCGCCGGCAAGGACGTGTATTGCGAGAAGCCGCTGACGCTCACCATTCGCGAAGGGCAGCAGCTGCTAAAGGTCGAACGCGAAACCCGCCGCGTGGTGCAGGTGGGGACGATTCAGCGGACCGAGTTCAACCACATGTTCGCCACCGCGGTGGCGATGATCGCGGCGGGCCGCATCGGCAAGCTCGAGCACATCACCTGCGCCATCGGCGGCGCGCGGCGGTGCGAACCGCTGCCGATCGCGGCGCCGCCCAAGTCGCTCAACTGGGACATGTGGCTGGGGCAGGCGCCACTGGTTGACTACCGGCAGGGGCCGATCGGCGATCTCACCGGCTACGGCGCCGGGCATCCGCTCTCGCGCACGCACCACTATTTCCGCTGGTGGTATGAGTATTCCGGCGGCAAGATGACCGACTGGGGCGCCCACCACGTGGACATCGCTGTGTGGGCGCTCGAGCAGATCCGACCCAGCCTGGGCCGCGTGCGAATCGACCCGCTCGCCGTCGAACATCCCGTGGAGTTTGTCGACGGGCTCCCGACAAGCGCGGATCAGTTCAACACGGCAATCACCTTCGACGTGAAGTTGACGCTCGACGACGGCGTCACGATGCGAGTCTGCGACACGGCCCGCGACGAGGGGTTCGAGAACGGCATCCTCTTCCAAGGCGACCGCGGGCGGATCTTCGTCAATCGCGGGAAGCTCACCGGTAAGCCCGTTGAAGAACTCAAATCCAATCCGCTGCCCGACGATTACCTGGTCAAGCTCTACGGCGGCGTCGATCCGCCGCAGGGACACGTGGCCAACTTCTTCAACGCGATGCAGGCTCGGCGGACGCCGATCGCCGACATGGCCTCCCACCACCGGGCGATCTCGATCTGCCACGCGGTGAATATCGCCATGCGACTGGGCCGGCCGCTTGTGTACGACGCCTCAGCCGAGCATTTTGTCGACGACCCGCAGGCGAACACATTTCTCGAGCGGCCGCAACGGAAGGGTTATGAGATTGTGGTGTGACCGCACTGCGAAAATCTCCGGCTCCCTCCCCCTTGTGGGGAGGGCTGGGGAGGGGGCGGAAGCTGGTACACGCTTCAATCACCCCTCCCTAACCCTCCCCATCAAGGGGAGGGGACCGGAGGATGATCTCACGAGTCGAAGTCTGTCATTTGCGGCGCTTGTACTTGATCTCCATGTGCTTGATCCACTCGCCCTCTTCGTCGGGGTCGGCCATGTACATCGTGAAGGTTTTTGCGTCGTCGCTTTCGTAGACGGTGACCATTTTGGACTTCTCGGGCTCGCCGGTTTCCCAGTTCGTGCCCTCGCCGATCATCGTGGCCGTGTGCGCGTCCTCGTCGTACTCGCCCTCCATGGTCATGAGATAGGGACTCATCGTGTCGGTCCATGTGCCGATGTACTTTTTCTTGGCGGGGTCGTAGCCGAGCATGCTGTGGCCCTTGAACTTCATGCCGCCGAAGTCGCCTTCGAACTTGCTCATCAGCCAGAAGTCGCCGAACATTTTGTTGGTTTCGACGGCCTTGCTCTTCATCGGCTCGGCGTCGGGACTGTGCCACATCGAGACGTCGGCGTCCCACACGCCGACCTCCGACTTGAGTTCCTCGTGCTCCTTCGTCGGCTTGGGCAGCTCTTGCGCGGCGAGCGGCGAAGCGGCAAGGAGCGCGAAGGTCAAGGCGACGGCGAGGGGACAAAACGAGCGCTTCATAGGTGACTCTCCTGTGAACCGGGCTAGGACGGCGACGCCGGCATTCGGCGCCGCGACGGCGGGAGCCGATTATCGAGCCGCGCCGTGGACGATTCAACAGTTCCGCAACAAGCGGGAGGAAACTGGCCGCGGATTTCGCAGGAAACCCGCGAAAACTCAGCCGGCCGATCCCGGAACGGCTGGCCGCCCTGGCCGCCGTCGCGCTGCCATTGACCAGCCCCCCCGCCGGTTCTACCCTTCGCGGCCGCGCGAGGCGCACGACGCGCCTTCAGCTAGCGTCACCACGACCACCTGTGCAGGAAGCGCCTTCAGATGACAACGCCCGAGTCGCTCGCCCCGGTTCCGATGCTGGATGTTAACCGCCAGAACGCTCCGCTCCTCGCAGAGATTGAACGGTCCATCGGCGAGATCGCTCGCAGCGGGGCGTTCGTTCACGGACCGGCGTGCAAACGGTTCGAGGAGCAGTCGGCCGCGTATTGCGGCGTGGAGCATGCGATCGGCTGCGCTTCGGGGAGCGACGCCCTGCTGCTGGCGCTGATGGCCCTGGACATCGGCCCTGGCGACGAAGTAGTGCTGCCGAGCTTCACGTTCTTCGCGACCGCCGGCGCCGTCTGGCGGCTGGGCGCGAAGCCTGTGTTCGCCGACATCCTGCCCGGCACGTTCAATATCGATCCAGCGGATGTGAAGCGAAAGATCACCGCGGCGACCAAGGCGGTGATGCCGGTCCACCTGTTCGGCCAGTGCGCCGACATGGACGCGCTGCGCGAGGCGGCGGGCGACATTCCGCTCATCGAAGACGCGGCCCAATCGATCGGCGCCGAGTATCGCGGCGTGAAGGCGGGCGCCATTGGCCTGATGGGCTGCTTTTCGTATTACCCGACCAAGAACCTCGGCGCGTGGGGCGATGCGGGGCTGATTACGACGGGCGACGCGGAGCTCGCTGCGAAGCTGCGCGTGCTCCGCGATCATGGCCAGAATCCGCGGTACCACCACTCGCTGGTGGGCATCAACAGCCGGCTCGATGCGGTCCAGGCGGCCGTGCTGAGCGTGAAGTTCAATCATCTCGACGACTGGGCCGCGGGCCGCGAGCAGAACGCCCGGCGGTACGCGGCGCAGTTCGCGCGGCTGGGCGTCGACCGCTACATCGGCCTGCCGCAGGTCGCTGAAGGGTGTGCGACGGTGTGGAACCAGTTTACGATCCGCGTCCCGGGCGGATGCCGCGACGGGCTGCAGAAGCATCTGAACGACCGGAAGATCGGCTCGGCCGTGTACTATCCGATTCCGCTCCACCTGCAGCAGTGCTTCGCGCCGCTGGGCTGGCGGCGCGGCAGCCTGCCGGTCTGCGAGCAGGCGGCCGACGAAGTGCTGAGCCTGCCGATCTTCCCCGAGATGACCCGCCAGGAGCAGGACCGAGTCATCGGCGCCGTCGCCGAATTTTGCGGCGTGGCTGCGAAGACGATGGCCGCGTAAGAATACGGCCGCAAAGAGGCGCAAAAGACGCAAAAAGAAGAGTGAGCGATCCAATCCCCTTTTTGCGCCTTTTGTGCCTTTTTGCGGCTAATCTTCTTCCTTAACGCGCTTGAAGTCGGCAGCGCGGCCGCTGGGGCGCAGCGTGGCCAGGCCGCCTAAGATGACGCACAGCAATAAGACGGCCCAGGCCATGTCGATGCTCCGCTGATTTCTGAAACTCTGCAGCCTCGGGCTTTGCCCGGGGGTAATTCTCCATCAGGACAAAGTTAGTCCTGGATGGCGCCCGACCCCCGGCCGGAGGCCGGGGCTGCAAGACTTCACCCTAGTCGGAAAGGGCCGCCGCGGCAATTGGGTCGATCGTCGGCGCCGGCGTTTGCCGCGGCAAGAGATCGTCGAACGGGACGGCCGCCTGGCGGAACAGGGCGGCGGGCATCGAGACGGTCTGCCATTTGGCCGACAGCGGCCGCGCGAAGCGGATGTAATCGACGGCCCGCACGGCGAGCATTGCATACCGCTGGCCGCGGAACTCCAGCAGCAGTTCCGCGGGCACCGGCGACCGCTCGCCGACGACGTGGTAGACGAACCCGAACACCGCGAGGCTGCCGGCCCCGAGCTGGTCCTGCCAGCGGGCAAGGCTCCGCAGGTCGTCCCAGGTCGACCAGTTCCGCCAGTACTGCTTGTTGCGGTTACCGCTGGGGAACCGCCGGCCCTTCACGTCGACCAGCAGCGTCGCCCCATCGGCGGGCGACACGAGGAAGTCGACGTTCTTGAGCGACCCCGCGGCGATCCGGCTGCGGCGCTGCTCATCGACGGCCACATACGCCACGCGGCGCTCCTGCAGATACGCCTCGAAGGCGGCCTCGTAGTGGTTGTCGCGCTTCGCCATGGGAAGGCTGCAGGCTGTAGACCGTAGGCTGTAGGAAAAAAAGTAGCCGCGCTCCTAACAGCCCGCCGGTGAAGTGCCGAGCGACGTCATTCTACCGCGGGCCGCAAAAATTGAACCGCGGATTACGCTGATCTCGCGGATAGGAAAGGGAGGGAGACAGCCGCAAAAAGGCGCAAGAATCGCAAAAAAGTGAAGAGTCAGAGATTCCTTTTTTGCGCCTTTTGTGCCTTTTTGCGGCCGCGTTGTTCATCCGCGATATCCGCGGTCGCCTTCTTAACGGTCGAGCAATCGGCGAACCTCGGCGACGACCGCATCGGGATCGCCGCCGTCGTAGGGGACGGTGACGCTATTAGCGGCTTGGAGGTCTTTCACCTGGCATTGGCCCGCGGTGAACTCGGCGTCGCCGATGATGATCGCGGCGCGAAAACCTTGCCGGTCGGCGTACTGCAATTGCTTGCCGAGCTTTTTGGCTTCGGGATAAACCTCGACGCCCAGCCCGGCGGCGCGAAGCTGCGCGGCGAGCTTGAGATAGTCATTGCGGCGCTTGCCGTCGAACATCGCGATGAACACCGGCGCCGGCGTCTTGGCGGTTTCCAGCCGGCCGAGTTGTTCCAGCGCCGCGAGCAATCGATCGAGCCCCAGCGACGCGCCGACGCCCGGCAGCTTCTGGTTCGTGTAGAGCCCGGCGAGGTTGTCGTACCGCCCGCCGCTGGCGACGCTGCCGATGGTCGGCAGCTCATCGAGCTGCGTTTCGACGACGACGCCGGTGTAATAGTCCAAGCCGCGGGCAATCGACGGATCGAGCTTCAGCCGCTTGCTCGGCACGCCCGCCGCGGCGACCGCGCCGGCCAGATCGGCAAGTTCATTCACGCCGCACTCGCCGGTCGCGTTGCCTTCCACAAGCTTGGCAAGCTCCTGGAGGATTTGCTCATTGCCGCCTTCGAGCGAGGCCATGGCGAGTAGCTGCTCGGCTTGCGGCGACGATGTCTCAGCCGTGCGCGAGAGCTCTTCGATCACCCCCTCGCGGCCAATCTTAGCGAGCTTGTCGAGGGAGCGCAGCACAACTGCGGAGCGCTCGCCGAGGCCCAGCTTATCAAGCATGCCGTTGAGCACGCCGCGATGGTTCACGCGGATGGTGAACTCGTCGACCCCCAGCGCCCTGAACAGGTCGTTAATGACCAGCACCATCTCGATGTCGGCGGTCAGCTCGGTAACGCCGATCGTGTCGAAATCGCACTGCATGAACTCGCGGTACCGGCCGGTCTGCGTGTTCTCGCCGCGCCACACCGTGGCGATGTGATACCGCTTGAACGGCAGCCCCAGCTCCTGCTGATGCTGCGCTACAAACC
>DASVCM010000590.1:0-11433 GCA_036381635.1 Lacipirellula sp. | reverse complement strand
CTGGCGACGAGCCGGGGTTTCTGACTTAGAGTTTCCCAGTTCGCAAAGCGGCATTGGTCTGCACGTGCAGGCATTCGCCGAGTTGCGGCAGAGGTAACTCGTCACGACCCGGCCAAGCTCCCCCTCGGCGGCCGCGTCAACGCACTTGTCCCAAGATTGCTAGTCAGGAAGCGGTTCGACGGGCAGGCCTTGCGCGACTTCTGGGTGAGTCGTCGCGCAGCTTGCGGGCCGCGCGAGGGGAGTAAATGGCTCGACAGGGTACGCGCAAGGCGGAGTTCTCCGCGCGCATCGAACAATTGGAAGATCGCCGCGTGATGTCGGCCGACCCGCTGGGCGGCCTGCTGGGCGGCGTCGATCATCAGGTTCTCGAACAGCAGACGCCGCTGGTGGACCAGCACGAGCTGGGTGATCCCGATTTTTGGATCAACCCCGCCGACGCCGATCTCGTCGACAGCTACTTCCAGGAGGTTGAGCAGGCGCTCACCGAAGCCCACAACCAGACCGGCTGGTTCAACGTCAAGAACAACTACGGCTTCACCGGCCGCGGGCAGACAGTCGCCGTCATCGACAGCGGCATCGCGTACAACCACTTCGCGCTGGGCGGCGGGCTGGGCGCCAATTACCGCGTCGTCGGCGGTTGGGATTTCACCGAAGAGAACGACGCCAATCCCTATGACGACGGCTCCAGGGGCGGCCACGGCACGCACGTCTCCGGCATCATCGGCAGCAGCTCTGGCACGCACACCGGCGTGGCGCCGGGGGTGGATTTCGTCGGTTTGCGCGTCTTCAACGACGCCGGGGCAGGGTACTTCAGTTGGGTCGAGAAGGCCCTCAAGTGGGTTTACGACAACCGCGACGCCTTCGAGAACCCCATCACCACGGTCAACCTCTCGCTCGGCGTAAGCTCGTGGAATGCCGCGTCGGTACCGCAGTGGGCGAATCTCGAAGACGAATTCGCCCGCCTCGAATCGGCCGGTATCTTCATCGCCGTCTCCGCCGGCAACAGCTTCGGCAGCTTCGGCGCGCCGGGCCTCAGCTACCCGGCCTCCAGCCAGTACGTCGTGCCTGTGATGTCGACCGACGACAGCGGCGCGCTGAGTTCCTTCAGTCAACGGCTGGGGCGCGCCATCGCGGCGCCGGGCCGGTCGATCGTCAGCACCATTCCCGACTACAAGGGGAACAACAACGGCGTGGCCGACGACTTCGCCTCGATGTCGGGCACCAGCATGGCAGCGCCCTATATCGCCGGCGCCAGCGTGATCATCCGCGAAGCGATGGAGTTTGTCGGCATGACAAACATCACGCAGGACATGATCTACGACCACATGATGGCGACGGCCGACTCGATTTACGACGCCGTCACCAAGCTGTCGTACAAGCGGCTCGACCTGCAGGCGGCGATCGACGCCCTCATGCCGGCCGACGACTATGGTTCCACGTTGGCGGATGCTTACAATCTCGGCTCGCTTTCGGGCACAAGCTCCGTGAGCGGCGGGATCGGATCGCTTACCGACGTCGACTGCTTCCGCTTCACCGCGGCGGCCAGCGGCAATGTGACGTTCGACCTTTCCACCTCCACGGGCGGCATGGCCGGCTCCTGGCAGGTATACGGCGCGAACGGCCAGGCGATTACATCGGCCAGCGACGACAGCGTCACGTTCGCGGTCACCGCCGGCCAAACGTACACGGTGCGGCTCGGCTCGACCGGCGGCATGGGCCAGTACACGTTCGACGTGACGGCAGCCTCGGCGTTTAATCCGGAAGACTGGGGCGCCGTCGCGTTCAATCAACTCGCCAACATCGGCGTCTCGGGCGAGGCATGGTATCGAGTGCAGACGACCCGCGACGGCCTCTTCACCGCGCTCGCCCAGTTCAACGCCGCCGGCGGCCAGGTGAATGTCGAGCTGTACAACTCCAACATGCAGCTTGTCGCGAGCGGCATCACGGCGAACGGCCAGGCTCGCGTCGACGCCGCCGCTACCGCGGGAACCGAGTTCTACATTCGCGTCACCGGTTCGAACAGCGACGTCGACTTCACGCTGGCCAACCTCGTCAGCCAGGTCGGTAGCACGGTCACTGTCGACGGCACGGCTGGCGACGATGCGTTCACCTTTACCGCCGGCTCGGCCTATGAAGTTAGCGTCAACGGCGTTTCGTACACCTTTGCCCGAAATGCCGCCACGCAATTTGTCATCAACGGCGGGACCGGCGACGACTCGATCACGATGACCGGCTCGACGGCGGCGGAAACCGCGACGCTCCGCATCGGCAACGCTTCGCTAACCAGCGCCGCCTACACCGCCGTGGCGACCGACGTCGAGAGCGTCCGCGTCCACGGCGGAGGCGGCGTCGATACGGCCGTGCTCCACGACTCGGCCGGCGACGATCACCTGATCGCCGGCCAGGATTCCACCACGATGACGGGCGCCGGCCTCGATTACTTCGTCCAAGGCTTTGCCCACGTCGAAGCCTATGCCACGCAGGGCATGGACAAGAGCGAGCTGTACGACTCGGAAGGCAACGACCGCTTCCAAGGCAAGTCTACCGGCAGCAGCTTAACCGGCTCGGGATACAGTCGGCTTGTCGCCGGATTCGATAACGTCTATGCCTACTCACTCGCCGGCGGCAACGATCTCGCCGAGCTATGGGACACGGCGGCCGCCGATATCTTCACCGCTCGGCCAACGTATGCCACGATGCGCAGCGGCGCCGCCCTGCAATCGGTCCACAACTTCGAGAACGTCTTCGCCTATGCCGTCGCCGGCGGCCGCGACTTCGCCTTTCTCTATGACTCGCCGCTGGACGACGTCTTTGTCAGCCGGCCACACTACAGTTATGTTCGCGGCTCTAACTTCTACAATTTCGCCTCCGGCTTCGATAGCATCCGGACGCACTCAACGGCCGGCGGCAATGACGTGTCGCTGCTGTTCGGCTCAACTGGCAACGAGACCGCGATCGTTGAGCGAGATCACACTCGCCTCTACGGCGCGGGGTTTGACCTGAGCGCTCACGGCTTCGCCAGCACCAGGCTCGTCGGCATGGGAGGCCGGGACACAGTGCGGATGGAGGCCCTCGACGTTCAGGACGCCGTCTTCGGCCGGGGCAACGCCGCCACTCTCACTCGCGGCGGTCAGATGACGCGCATCGACGACTTCGACCGCGTGATCGCCGCGCAGCTCGCCGGGCGGAGCCCCTCGATTGACGTGCAAGCGATCGATTATCTCTTCGAACGGCTGCTTGGATAATCCGAGCTTGAGTCTCTTCGATGTCATCCTGAGCGGAGCGAAGGATCTGGCGTAGCGCTAGATTCTTCGCTCCGCTCAGAATGACGAGGCTCAGTAGCTCGTGAACCACTCCGATTGAACTCAAGCGATGGCCCGGTAGTACTCGATCGACCGCCGCAGCCCTTCATCGAAATCAATCGCTGGCTCGTAGCCCAGCGCGGCCCGCGCCGCCGAAATGTCCGCAAGGCTTTCCCGCACATCACCGGCGCGCGCCGGGGCAAACTCTGCCTCGATCGACGTGCCAAGCGCCGCGTTGATACTGTCGATCAACTGCAACAGGCTTTGCTGACGTCCGCAGGCGATATTAAAGGTGCGGCCAACTGCCCTCGGACTTTCAGCGGCCAGCAGATTGCCTCGCACCACGTCCGCGACATAAGTGAAGTCGCGCGATTGCTGGCCATCGCCGAAGACGATCGGACGCTTGCCGCGGAGCATGAGCGAGACGAACTTCGGGATCACCGCCGAGTACTCGCTGTGCGGATCCTGCCGCGGCCCGAACACGTTGAAGTAGCGCAGCACCACCGTCTCAAGGCCATACACGGCCGTGAACGACTGACAATACGCTTCGCCGGCGAGCTTAGCCGCGGCGTACGGCGAAAGTGGCGAAAGTACGTCGGTCTCGCGCTTCGACATGGCCGGCTGATTTCCGTACACGCTGCTGGACCCGGCAAACACCAGTCTCCGAACGCCTGCCCGGCGCGCCGCGTCGAGCAACTGCACCGTGCCCGTAACACACACCGCATGGGTATCCAGCGGCTTCTCGACGCTTCGCGGCACCGACGCCAGCGCCGCCTCGTGAAAGACGACCTCGACGCCCGCGACGGCTCGCTCGACGGCGGAAGCGTCCAGCAGGTCTCCTTCAAGTAGCTCGATGTGGTTACGCACGTGGCTCAGGTTCTTATCGGAGCCAGAGCTCAAACTGTCGAGTACGCGCACCGTATCGCCGCGCTCGACCAGCGCCGTCACGATGTGAGAGCCAATAAACCCCGCTCCGCCGGTCACCAGGCATTTCATGCTTCGGAATCCTCGTTGCTGCTAACTCTCTCGCCAGTATTGGAAATGCTGCATCATGCGATCTTCGAGCGGCGAAGTCGCCGCGCGCAGCCGGTCGGAAAGCTGCCCTGCATCCTCGCCGCGGCGAATTTCGGCGAGGTACTCCACCAGCGCTCGATGCACAGGCAGCGGCCCGTGGAGCATGAAGTGGACCCACGCCCAGGCGTAGCGATACTCGGCGGCGCCCATGTCGCCGAGCTCGCGGCGCGCTTCCAGCGATTCCACCGGTTGAAGTTTGCCAAATCGCAAGCTCAATTGCATCGGCGATAGGTGCGGATGTTCATACGCCCGCTTACTCTCGGGCATTTCGAAGTATTCGGCCAGTCCCTCATCGAGCCACAGCGGCACGGTCGGCAGATTCGTGTGAAGCAGCGCGTGCGTGCACTCGTGCCGCAGGTCAATCGGCAGCTCTTCGTGCCGATAGGCGTACACCGCCCCGTGCTGGCCGCGCTGCACATACAGCGCTCGCCGGTAAGGGACCCGCGGAAACCGCTCGCTCAAGAATTGCCGATGGGCGTTCTCGTCGGCCAGCAGGTAGACGTCGACCGAATCGCCCGCCGGCGGTACGCCAAGCGTCCGCTGCAACTCGTGTTCAAGGCGAGAAAGCTCGCGAAAGAACCCGTCGAGAGGGCCCAATGGAAAGGCTGCGACGCACTGGAACGGCCCGTAGCTCCGACGATCAACCCAGGCGTCCGAAGCGGCCGCTGCCGGTCGACCGCAGGCGGTTGCTAGCAGGCCGCCCATTGCCGCCAGGAAATTGCGCCGGGTGAAGTGGCCCATCAGTCGTCATCGCTCCCGATAATCCGCTGCCGAAATCGGACCTTTCACTCTGCCATGGAACGGGGGCGGAGTATAGCCGCGGTCCCTTCGCGGTCAAACCCCGGCCGCCTCAGCGTAGGGAAACCAGGAGCGGGGTATCTCTGAACCGATGGCGGGCGTCCCGAATCAAGATCGGCGTCTCGTTATGCGACCACTCTGGTTGTCAAGCAGTCACCCGATTGCATGCGTGAACTTTAGCGAGATTCACAAAACGCCGAAAAACTGCGGCTCCCTGGTGACACAGTGACCAATGCAGGGCCTAGTTCACTATTGGCACATCGATTGCTACTTGGCGGGCGGTCGCTCTACAGCGGCGACTTTGGCAGCCCGCAGGGACGCCAGCCCATCGTGTAAGTCTCTTTCGCAGTGAATGGAGGAAAGTAAGGATGCTAGTTCTAAGCCGCAAGATTGGTGAGAAGATTCACGTCGGCAATGATATCACGATCGAGGTCCGCCGGGTCGCCGGCAATCGCGTGACGCTAGCGGTGGACGCCCCCCGCAATGTGCGAATCCTTCGCGGCGAGCTCCGCGAAGCGGCCCTTGACTTCGAACCCGCCGAGGACGAGCGCGAAACCGCCGCCCCGACGGTTGTTGTTACACATCAGCGGCTCGGCGCTATGCCGGCCATGCCGCACGTCTTAGGCTAAAACTCTGCCTTGCTGAGCGGGATTGTTACGTTCAATTCCTTCAACAAGGGCAGGGGGAGCCTATGACGATTCACAACAATGTGCGAAATAAAGCCGCCCGGCTTAGCTGAGGCGGCTTTTTTCGTGCATTCTGGGGTGGTTGCCCCTAGGGACTGGTCGCTTAAGCAACCAGTCCGCAGCGCTTTTCAGGTCCGCCATCTCAAGGCCTAGTCCCCGCCGCGTCACGGGGACGAACTTGACGCCCGGTTGCGGCTTTTCCTACCCTTCTCGCCCTTAGCCGGGGAACGGCGCGAGCGCCCTGAGCTCCCTCAGCGCGCACGCGCCGCAGACGTTGCCTCCTCCATCGATTGCGACGCCTCCATGCCGCCTGCGGTCGGATTTCATTCGCCGATCTCGCCACAGCGCCGCGCTGCGTCGCCGCTCGCCGCATACCTGCTCGCGTCGCTGCTGCTCATGTCCGCCGGCGGCTGCGCCGCGACCGGCAGCAGCAGGTGGGTTTCGCTCCGCTCGACGCCGCGGAATCCGCTGACCGAGGCCCTCGACCTTGTCGCCCGCCAGGGCCCCAAGCCGACCGAGCGCACGCTCCAGTTGCTTCGCCGGTACAACCTCGAGTCGAAGCTCAACGACAAGCCGGCGGTGCTCGCCGAGCTGAATGCGATCAACCGCCGCGAGCCAAACCGGGAACATCTCTACGCGCTGTCGGAGCTCGCCTACATCGGCGCCAAGCGGGCCGATAGCGCGAACAAGTCGGAAGAAGCGCTCGAACTGTACGGCTCTTCGGTGCTCTACGCCTACGAATACTTGTTCGAAGATTCCTATCCGGCGCCGAGCAATGAGTTCGATCCGCAATTCCGCCGGGCGTGCGACTTATATAACGCCGCCCTGGAAGGAACGCTGCGCATCGTCCAGGCCCAGGGGGCCCTGCGGCCGGGAACGTCGCGAGTCATCAAGACGGCCAACCATGACTGCCAGCTCGAAGTGCAGCTCAGAAGCAAAGGCTGGCACCAAGCCGATTTCGACCGCGTCGAGTTCGTCTCCGACTACGAAGTCCACGGCCTGCGGAACCACTATCACAACTTCGGCCTCGGCGTGCCGCTGATCGCGATTCGCAAGCATCACGACGACGCCGACGTCGCCGAGCAGTTCTATCCGCCCGATCTGTCGTTCGCAGTCACCGCGTTTCTGCGAATCGACGCCGATTCGATCCGCGAGTCCGATCGTGAAGTCACGCCGACCTCCACGGCTGCGTCTCCCGCCGGTTCGTCGTCGAGGCGCATGCTTCACGCCGTGCTGGAACTGCACGATCCGCTCGACAACACGCACGTCGAAGCGGACGGCGTTCAGGTGCCGCTCGAAACCGACCTGAGCACGCCGCTGGCGCACAACCTCAGCCAGCCGGCGCTCGACGAAGGGACGCTCTCCAACGCCGGCTTGCTGACGCCCGAGAAGGTGAGGCAAATCAGCGGCTTGTACATGCTCGAGCCGTTCCGCGCCGACAAAATTCCCGTCGTCATGGTCCATGGCCTGTGGTCGAGCCCGGTGACGTGGATGGAGATGTTCAACGATCTGCGCAGCGATCCGTCGATCCGCGAGAACTACCAATTCTGGTTCTATCTGTATCCGTCGGGCCAGCCATTCTGGCAGAGCGCCGCCGACATGCGGGAAGACCTTGCCCAGATGCGGGCCGCGCTCGATCCCGCTCGGCGCGCGCCGGCCCTCGATCAGACAATTCTCGTCGGTCACAGCATGGGCGGCCTGGTGTCGCGACTGCAAACCGTCGACAGCGGCAACCAGTTCTGGCAGACGCTGAGCGACAAGCCGTTCACTGAGCTCGAGGCCGATCCCGAGCTTCGCGACGATCTAGCCGAAACGTTCTTCTTCGACCCCAATCCGTCCATCCGCCGCGTGATCACGATCGGCACGCCCCACCGCGGCAGCGAGTTCTCGAACGACTTCACCAAGTGGCTGGGCCGCAAGCTGATCCACGTGCCGAGCAAGTTCATCCACGGTCGCCACCAGCTCGTATCGCGCAATCCAGACTACTTCCTGCCGAAGGCGCCGCTGAACATCACCAACAGCGTCGATTCGCTCTCGCCGGAATCGCCGATCCTTCCCGTGCTGTTGGAGGCGCCGGTCGGCCCCTGGGTGCGGCTCCACAACATTATCGGCCACGCGCCGGACGAAGGCCTGAAGAACAAGGCCTCGATGTGGCTCGCCGGCGAAGGCGACGGCGTGGTGTCGCTCGAAAGCGCTCGCGTCGATTCGGCGGCGTCGCAAATCGTCGTGCCGGCCGACCACATGAGCGTCCACCGTCATCCGCAGAGCATTCTCGAGGTCCGCCGGATCCTCAAGCTCCACATCGCGGAACTGCGATCATTCCCGTACAACGGCGGCGTGCAGTACGCCGATTCGCAAAACGCATTGAGCCCCGCGCCCTTGCCGCCGCCCGTGGCTGCGTTGCCTGCGCTCGAGTCAACCCATTAACGGCTCGGCTCACGCGTCGCCGCGAGATGCGACCAACGACCGCAAGACGCCGCGACCCGATCCGGCCGCCCTAGGCCAGGGATCCTCGTCGTGCTCGTCGCTGCTCGCCGCCTTTTGCTCTTCGTCGTCGGCAATCGCCACGGCGATCTCGCCGCGCAGCACGGGCACATGCGCGGGGGCCTGAATGCCCAGCCGCACCGCCTTCCCCTTGGTGCGAACCACCGTGATGAGAATCTCGGCTCCGATCCGAATCTGCTCGCCCTGCTTCCGTGTTAGGACCAACATGACACACTCCCTTGACAGAAAAGAGAAGGCGGCGACTTGCCGCGTTTGACACGCCTAACACTAGACGCACAGCGCATGCCGGAGGTTCGATTCTCCTCACGGCGCTCGCTATCGGCCAAGCGCCGTAAGCACTTACGCGCGTAGTGGCAATGACAGCATGTACACGTTCGCCGTGTACAATTGCCAAGAACTTGCAAAAACCGCACACTCGGCGAGATGGGACGGCAAGATCCTGTCAGTCGTCATCCTGAGCGAAGCGAAGGATCTGGCGCCACGTGCGGCGCTAGTTTCTTCGCTTCGCTCAGAATGACGACTGGCTGCCTTCGCAGTTCCCTGAAGATGTTCATGCCCCGTCAGACCGCCGCGCCAGGCGATCGCGCAGCTTCGCCGCCAGCTCGTACTGCTCCGCGGCGACCGCTTGAGCAAGCTGCTCCGCCAGCGACGGCCCCAGGTGGAAGTGCGACTTAATCGACTCCTGCATCTCGCGCAGCTTCACGACGAATACATCCTCGTCGAAGTGTTCCTCGGCGCCGTGCTGGTTAAACAAATCCTGGAGCGAGTCCAGTCCTTTGTTGATCGCCTCGACGGCCGCCTCGGGATCGTCGGCTTGCAACTTGGTGAGCGCAATCGACTGGACCTGGTGGAACATCACGAACGGGCGATATTGCTCGTGCATCAGCGCCCACTCGCGATCGGCGGCGTTCGCGGAGCTGAAGTCCATCAGCCGCAGAGAATGCACGGCATCCGCCGCCGCCCGCTCGTACTCGTTGAGCGTCAGCCAGCAGATGCGACGGTGGTAGTACTGATAGAACTCGCGGTCCACCTCGAGCTGCCGCTCTTCATTCAGCGCGAATTCGGTTCCCTCCTGAAAGGCCGCCGACACGAGATAGTCGTAGTATGTCAGGAACCCGTGCGGCTTCTCGCCGTCCGGACGGCCGGTTGACTCGAGCTGCAGAATGCCCATGTCGACGCGCATCTGCAGAAGGTCGCGGCCATCGTCGCCTGCCACGCGCCTGACCAGCGGCCGCCCCGGCTCAAACGGCCAATCACGCAACAACGCGTCCAGATTAAAATCGCGGGGCTTTCGGGACATAACTCTGTCGAATGGCGGAAAGCTGCGGGACACCTTGACCACCTCGAGCGGTCATCCCTCCGCCGATATTCTAAGAGCTAATGCCGCCGCGGACGAGGGCGGGCTCGGGTTGACTCCCGATAAACTCCGGCCACCTGACGTTCGCGGCTCGACCAAACCTGAAATTCGCGCTCAGCCTTCGCCTCCTTCGTCGCAGAGCATGGTCTCCTGGAGCAGCTCGATCTCCTCGAAATCGTGTTCGTCGACCTGATCGAGCAACTCGACGATGCGGCTGCATACGAACGCAAAATCGTCGCCCGGCAATGCCGTAAGCGCTGCAACATCAGGATCAAGATCGTCCATGAATTGCCGAAAGGCCGCATGCTGCCGCTCGAGCTTGCGGACCTTGTGCTCCAAATGCGGCTTCTGCTCTAACACGACGGCCATGTAGCCGTCGTGCTCTTCGAGCTCCATCATTCGCCGCAGATGGCGCATGAAGGATTTGGCGGTGAACTGTACGCTCGACATTTTTCGCGGCAGAGCGATCGCAGGCGCCTTCCAATCGAGCGTCACGCGCAGCGCCGACTTCACGTGGTCGAGAATCTTATGCTCCACGCAACTTGCCGCGGCGAGCGCCCGAGCGTCGTTGCCTGTCGAAAACTCGTACATATCAGACCTCCATTCTGAGCGGACCCCTTGGAGAGGGCGTTGCGATGAGAAGTTGCCGCCTCGATGGTCGCGTGGATGGCGCGCCACCGGAACGAGCAAACCTTGTTCCTCTTGCCGCGGCTGGAGAACCCTGGGCCACGACGCCGGCGGCAAGACTACTTAGTTTAACCCGCCTTTCCAAAATGCCGCCAGCAATGGCAATTTGGCCCGCTACGGAGGCAGTTCAATGGCAGGCGGGAGATCACGTCGGCGGCAAACGAGTGCCATCGCGCGAGGCGCCTCGCAGAGGTTTAGTCAAACGTACGAATCCGCGCGTCGCGGATGAGGACATGGGCGCCGCCGCGGCTCAACTCCTGAAAGCCGATGTGGCCACGCCGCGGCCGATCTTTGAGCGGCGGCGCGGGGCGTCCGTCGTGCCGCTTTACCGGCTGAGCTTGTTTCGCTAGATCAAGATCATGAATCAGCTCGCCGTTCAGCCACGCCTTCAGCCGTTCGCCCTTCAACCGCACCCTGTACTGGTTCCACTCCGTCGGCTTATAGACCTGCTTCCGCGGCGCCACGGCGCGGTACAAACCGCCCGTCAACTCCGAATCGAGCGCCTCCGGGTTGTACCGTAGGTCCGCCATTTGAAGTTCAATGCCGTCGAACGCCGGGTCGCCTTCCAGCGGAGCGCGAAGCGCCAAGCCGCTGTTGCCTTGCTCGCCAAGCTTGAACTCAAACCGCAACTCGAAGTCGTCATACTCCTGTTTGCTCAGCAGCCAGGACCCGCGCGGCTCGCCGCCATGCAGAACGCCGTCCGCCAGCTTCCATCGAGCTTCCGAAGGTTCGCTCACCTCGTGCCACGCGCGCACGGTCCAATCGCTAACCAGGTTCTTGCTGCTAATCAGTGGCGTGAAGCCGGCTTCGAGCCGTTGATCGCCATAGCACGACGCCGTCGCGGCGAGCAGCAGCGCGGTCAGAACCCAATGGTAAAGCAAGATCTTTTTCAAAGGTCTTTGCATACGAAACCCCGATGTTGCCGCGCGATGTTAATTCACCAATCTCGCACCCAGCGAGATCGCCTGAAAACGGCTGCCAAGGACGCACCGGCCAGACCAAGCACGAGTGAATGCGGCTCCGG
>DASVCM010000589.1:0-2393 GCA_036381635.1 Lacipirellula sp. | reverse complement strand
GGCCCGTAGCACGGGCGAAGTGGGCGTCTGCATGGCCACCAGCGGCCCGGGCGCCACGAACCTGGTGACGGCCATTGCCGACGCCAAGCTCGACAGCATTCCGATGATCGCGATCACGGGACAGGTTCCGACGAAGGTGATCGGCTCCGACGCGTTCCAGGAAACGCCGATCGTCGAAGTCTGTCGCGGCATCACCAAGCACCATTATCTGGTGACGGATGTGAACGACATCGCCCGGGTGGTTCGCGAGGCGTTCTTGATCGCGACCACCGGTCGGCCCGGGCCGGTGCTGATCGACATGCCCAAAAATGTCCAGCAGGAGACGTGCATCCCGAATTACGATGAGCCCTTAAACTTGCCTGGCTACAAGCGGGAGTCGCCGAAGGCTCGGCCGGAGCAGATCAACCAGATGGCCGCGGCCATCAAGCGGGCTCGCCGGCCGATCATCTACGCTGGCGGCGGCATCATCACCGCCGAGGCGAGCCACGCCCTGCGGACGCTCGTGAAGAAGACGGGCATTCCCATCACGACGACCGTCATGGGGCTCGGCGCCTATCCGTCGACCGATCGGTTCTCGCTCGACATGCTCGGCATGCATGGCTCGGTCTATGCAAACCAGGCTGTTGACGGCGCCGACCTGCTCATCGCCCTGGGGGTGCGGTTCGATGACCGTGTCACCGGCAAGGTCGAGGAGTTCTGCAAGCACGGCAAGATCATCCATGTGGATATCGATGCTTCGGAGCTGAACAAGAACAAGCCGGCTCACATTCCGGTGTGCAGCGACGTGAAGTACGCCCTCGACGAGCTGAACAAGATCGTCGAAGCGCCGGAGGACATCTCCGAGTGGGTCGAGCAGTGTCAGAAGTGGAAGGACGAGGAACCATTTAAGTACAACCAGGAGTTCCCCGGCATTCTGCAGCAGCATGCGATTCGCACGCTGTGGGAGCTGACGCGCGAGAAGGACCCGGTGATCAGCGTCGGCGTCGGCCAGCATCAGATGTGGGCGGCCCAGTTCTATAAGTTCGCCGAGCCGCGGCGGTGGCTCTGTTCCAGCGGCTTGGGGACGATGGGCTTCGGCCTGCCGGCGGCGATGGGCGCCCAGGCGGCCAATCCGGGCAAGCTGGTCATCGACATCGACGGCGACGGCAGCTTCCTGATGAACATCCAGGAGTTGGCCACCTGCTTCTGCGAGAAGTTGCCGGTGAAGGTGCTGCTGCTCAACAACCAGCACCTCGGCATGGTCGTGCAGTGGGAAGACCGCTTCATGAAGGGCAACCGGGCTCATACCTATCTCGGGCCGATCGACAATCCCGAGTGGAGCGGTCAAGGCGACGGCATTGGCGCGATGAGCCCTGAGGAGCGCTATCCGAATTTCGTGACGATCGCCAAGGGCTTCGGCTGCGGCGCCGCGTACGTCGACAAGAAGGCCGACCTGGCGGCGGCGCTGGAGGAGATGATCGCCTACGACGGGCCGTACGTGCTCGACGTGGCGACGCCCTATCAGGAGCACGTGCTGCCGATGATCCCCGGCGGCTGCTCGCTGAAGGATCTGATCAAGGAGTGAGAAGATCGGCCATGAGCACCGTTCAAGAAATTGAAGCGGCGATCAGCAAGCTTTCTCGTGAGGATCTGGCTAAGATACGGGCGTGGTTAAAT
This sequence comes from Lacipirellula sp., assembly GCA_036381635.1. Taxonomy (GTDB): domain Bacteria; phylum Planctomycetota; class Planctomycetia; order Pirellulales; family Lacipirellulaceae; genus Lacipirellula. Next base: position 737 of record DASVCM010000589.1, on the reverse strand, counting down.
CAGTGGGAGTCGTCGCGCAACGAGGTTTCTTCAGCCCTTTCGCGAGAGGAACTTGAGCGGATAACCGCGATGACTCCCTCGCAAGTACACCCGCCCGGCCTGAAGACCCGTGAGGAGCGTCTGGCAGCGTTACGGCAGTGGCGCCAGAATCACGCTGATGTTAAGGGCGTAGCCGACGATAGTCGCGATAGCATCTACGACTGACGACCCGCATGATATTCCTTGTGGACACAAACGTATGGCTACGCGCATCGCAGCCGGATCACCAACAATACGACGAAGCTAGTCGCGCTACTGTTTTACTTCAGGAAGGCGGCCACGTATTGGCGGTCGTGCCGCAAGTTCTCTACGAGTTTTGGGTCGTCGCGACCCGAGCCGGCGCCGCCAATGGAATTGAGCTCTCAGCGTCGCAAGCCAGCGCCGACGTCGATGACATCTTGAGGGTTGGCGCCCTCTACGCAGATGATTCGTCGATCCTGCCATGGTGGCGGCTTCTTGTCCGACGACATGAAGTTCTTGGAAAGAGAGCTCACGACGCTCGCTTGGTCGCCGCGATGCTGCGGCATGGCATCACGCATCTACTGACGTTCAATGCGCGGGACTTCGCACGGTTCGGCGACATCATTGTCGTCAATCCGGCCGAGGCGGGCAGTGTGCCGCCGGCGGCCGACTGATTCTTCAAGGAGGCAGCGACGTGGGCGGGATGTCGTTTGAAGCCCCCAGGACTGTCAGGAACG
>DASVCM010000588.1:0-3627 GCA_036381635.1 Lacipirellula sp. | reverse complement strand
CGATCTGCGCCCTGCTGGAAACGGCGACCGGCCGCAAGCCGGATGCGATCCCCGGCAAGCCGAAGCCGACGCTCATTGAGGAGGTGATGACTCGTTATGGCTTGGCGGCGGATCAAACGGCGATGATCGGCGACCGGGTGTATACGGACGTGCGGATGGCCCGCGACGCCGGCGTACTCGCAGTGCTGACGCTCACCGGCGAGGCCAACGCGGCCGAGGCGGCGAGCCTGCCAGCGGCCCAACGACCCGATCTGATCATCAAGAACCTCGCCGACTTCGCCGAACAACTAACCGCCTCCCGCGCCACTATATAGCCTGGCCATCCTGGCCCGGCGAGTCCTACATACGTTCCACCTCATCTGATTATCCAAGTTGATTTCGCCGGGCCAGGATGGCCCGGCTATATAGATGAACCCCTTCGCTTTTCTCCGCCGCATCTATGCCCCGCCGCCGGCGGCGCCGTTGCGCACCCCGGCCGAAGTCGAGCGCGTCTATCCGTCGTACCGCTGGCAGATGCTGCAGGCGACGTTCATCGGCTACGCCACCTACTACCTGGTGCGCAACAACCTCTCGCCGATCAAGCCGGCGCTGGAAGCGTCGCTCGATTACTCCAAGTCGATGCTCGGCAACATCGGCGCGGTCACGGCCATCAGCTACGGCCTGAGCAAGTTTGTGATGGGCGTGCTGAGCGATCGCAGCGACGCCCGCAAGTTCATGGCCACCGGGCTGGCGCTGTCGGCGGCGTGCAACTTCGCCTTCGGCATGACGGCCGACTATCACGCCCATCTGTGGCTGTGGGGCCTCAACGGGTTCTTCCAGGGGATGGGCTGGCCGCCGTGCGGGCGGACAATGGGGCATTGGTTCAGCGAGTCGGAGCGGGGGCTCACCTTCAGCATCTGGAACACCTCGCACAATGTCGGCGGCGCGATCGCTGGATACCTGGCGGCTTGGGCGGTGGTGACGTTCGGCGGCTGGCAGTACGCCTTCTTCGTGCCGGGGGCGCTGTCGCTCGTCTGCGCCGTCTATTTGTTCGTGAGCCTGCGCGACACGCCGCAGTCGGTGGGGCTGCCGCCGATCGAAGAGTACCGCAACGATTACCCGGCGGCCGCGGGCGAGTCGGTCGTATTACACGAGCGGGATCTCACGTTCCGCGAGATCCTGTTCGATAAAGTGCTGCTGAACCCGTGGGTCTGGCTGCTGGCGGCGGCCAACTTCTTCGCGTACATCACGCGCTACAGCATGATCGACTGGGGGCCGACGTATCTCAAAGAGGTGAAGGGAGTATCCCTGAAGATGGGCGGACTGTCGACCACCGCGCTGGAATTGGGGGGCATCCCCTCGACCATTGCCCTGGGCTGGCTCTCCGACAAACTCGGCGGGCGGCGCGGAATGGTCGCGTCGCTCTGCATGATTCCGATTCTCGGGGCGTTCACCGTCATGCTCTACACGCCGAGCAATCAGGTGTGGATCGATATGACGATGCTGTTCACGATCGGGTTCTTCATTTACCCGGTGATCAATCTCATCACGATCGCGGCGCTGGACATCGTGTCGAAGAAGGCCATCGGCGCCGCGGCCGGGTTCATCGGCCTGTTCGGCTACCTCGGCCGCATGGCGATGGAGATGGGCTTCGGCCGAACGGTACAGGTTTACACCGCCTCGCACGGCAAGGAGTACGCGTGGGACCTGGTGCTGTACATGATTCTCGTCAGCGGCGTCGCCTCGGGGCTGCTCCTGGCGTGCACGTGGAAACTCCGCCCGCGGGCGTGATGCGTGGCCTCGACGAACGGGAGGGCGAGGCTCCCGCCGAGCCGAGTAACGGGTACACGGCGAATGGCTCAGCGGGAGCCTCGCCCTCCCGGCGGCACAGACGGTAGGATGGGTTCGCCGCGCAGCGGGAACCCATCGAGCCCGCCGATGATGGGTTGCCGCTGCGCGGTCAACCCATCCTACGCGTAAGCAGGAACGACCGATGACCTACATCTTGGCTCTGGACCAGGGGACCACCTCCTCCCGCGCGATCGTCTTCGACGAGAGCGGCGGCATCGTCGAAATCGCGCAGCGCGAGTTCACGCAGCATTTTCCCAAGCCGGGGTGGGTCGAGCACGACGCTGGCGAGATCTGGCAGTCGCAGCTCGATGTGGCGGTTGAGGTACTTGCGAAGCTGAAACTAAAGCCCGCGGATATCGCGGCGCTGGGCATTACCAACCAGCGCGAGACGACGCTGCTGTGGGACCGCTCCAGCGGCGAGCCCATTCACAACGCGATCGTCTGGCAGGATCGCCGCACCTCCGCGCGGTGCGACGAGCTACGCGCCAGCGGCCGCGAGCCGATGGTCAGCGAGAAAACGGGGCTGTTGTTCGACCCCTACTTCAGCGGCACGAAGATCGAGTGGCTGCTCGACAACGTCCCGGGAGCGCGAAAGCGGGCCGAGGCGGGCGAGCTGGCCGCGGGGACGATCGACTCGTGGCTGGCGTACAACCTTACCGGCGAGCGGCTCCACATCACCGACTCGTCGAACGCCTCGCGCACCCTGCTGATGAACATCCACACCGGCGACTGGGACGACAAGCTACTCAAGTGCCTCAACGTGCCGCGGGCGATTCTGCCGGAGATTCGCGCCACGAGCGAAGTCTACGGCGAGGTTGATTCCAAGCTGCCGCTGGCCGGGATCAAGATTGCGAGCCTCGTCGGCGATCAGCAGGGCGCCCTCTTCGGCCAGGCCTGCTACACGCCCGGCGATGCGAAGAACACGTACGGCACGGGCTGCTTCATGCTGATGCACACCGGCGAGCAAGTGGTCGCGTCGAAACACAAACTGCTCAGCACGATCGCCTGGCGGACGGCCGAGGGGATGGAGTACGCCATGGAAGGCGCCGTGTTCATCGGCGGCGCCGCGGTAGGGTGGCTGCGCGACGGGCTGGGCGTGATCAAAAACTCTGGCGACGTCGAAGCGCTGGCCAACACCGTGCCGGACAGCGGCGGCGTGTCGTTCGTCCCGGCGTTCGCAGGCCTGGGCGCGCCCGATTGGGACCCCTACGCCCGCGGGGCGATCATCGGCATTACCCGCGGCACGACGACCGGGCACATCGCGCGGGCCGCTCTCGACGGCGTCGCCTTGCAAGTGGCCGACCTGCTCGAGGGAATGCACAACGATTTGGGCGAGGAGCTGACGCAACTTCGCGTCGACGGCGGCGCGAGCGTCAACAACACGCTTATGCAGATTCAGGCCGACGTGCTGCAGATCCCCGTCGTCCGGCCGCAGGTCACCGAGACGACGGCCCTCGGCGCCGCCTATCTCGCGGGGCTGGCTGCTGGCGTTTGGCCAAACCGTGATACAATCCGCCGGCAGTGGCAGATCGACCGGCAGTTCGACCCGCGGATCTCCGCCGTCGAAGCCGCGGCGCTGCGTGCGACGTGGCGACGCGCCGTGGAACGCGCAAAAGGCTGGGCGCAAGAATAAATTGCGCCCGCGAAACGCGCGAATAGACGCGAAAGAGAGAAGGGGTTTGTCAGGACTAACGCCGCCTCCTCTTCTTTCGCGATTTTTCGCGTGTTTCGCGGGCAGAATCTCTTCTTAAGTAACTTGGAGCGAACATGCATCCTTATCTGGCGGAGTTCGTGGGG
>DASVCM010000587.1:0-2228 GCA_036381635.1 Lacipirellula sp. | reverse complement strand
ACGCCTCTGACGCTGAAGAACACGCTGAACAACCACTACAACGCCGCCGTGCTGGAGCCGTGGGGCGAGCGAGCCCAACGGGGTTACGGCGTCGAGGTGATCGAGCGCTTCATGCGCGAGGTCGCCCAGGTCGAATTCGGTCACCCGGCGGAGGACCGCTCTGTCCGCATTCAAGCGGCTCGCCGACTTTCATACAACGACTTAGGTTCCGATCGCCAGGTAGTCGCCGCCGTCCAAGCCATGGAAGCGATTCTCGCCCGCCACGCCGCCGGCGCGCCCGAATGCACGGTCGAAGTGAATGGCCCGCTGGGCGGCCTGGTTCTTCATGCTCCCGGGCGTGCGGAGCCCGAGATTCTGTACGCCCCCGCCGTCTAGGCAATCTATCAATTGGAGTTTGCCGAGATGGCAACCGTTCCTCGCACCGCCAACGCAGGGCCTCCTCAGGCCCCCAATGAGGGCCAGTCCGCGGCTGCGCGCCAGGTCATCAGCCAAACCGAGCCCAAGGCTCTGCGGACCTACACGCCCACGCTTGCCGTCATCGAGCACGCGGCCGGCAGCTACGTTTACACGCCGGAAGGCCGCAAGTTGGCCGACTTCACCTCCGGCGTGCTCGTCGCAAATCTTGGTCACAATCCGGCGCGGTGGTGGCGGAGGGTGTGCGAGTATCTCGGCCTCGACGCGCTGCCCAGCGCGGCCGGCCAATTCCTCACCGCAGCGCCCCTATCGGCGTACAACGCCATCACGACCGTCGAAGCGCAGGCCTGCGAGCGGCTGCTCGCCAGCATGCGCTCGCAACCGGGCGGCGCGCGGATGGAGCAGGTCATGTGGTCAGCCAGCGGCAGCGAGGGGGTCATCAAGGCCCTGCGCGTCGCGCTGGCCCAAGACCCGAAGCGGCAGATCATCCTCGCCACGCGGCACGGCTTCCACGGCAAAAAGGGCCTCGCCGGCGCCGTCACCGGCAGCGAAAACGACGCCGAGCGCGACCCGCGCGTGCGGTTCATCAGCTTTCCGCGCGAGGAGTGCCATTCGCTCGAGCGGCGACGCGAGCCGCTCGATCTAACGCGCTACGAACAGGAGTTGCAGCAGATATTTCGCGAGCTTGGCTCGCAGATTTGCTGCCTGATTACCGAGCCGTACCTCGGCGGCGGCGGCTCCTACCATCCGCAGAAGGGATACCTGCAACTCGTTCAGCGGTTCTGCCGCGAGCACGACGTCATCTTTATCCTCGACGAGGTGCAGTCGAACTTCGGCCGCACCGGTTCGATGTATGCCTACACGGAGTACGGCGTCGAGCCCGATGTCGTCGTGCTGGGCAAGGGCCTCGGCAACGGCATTCCCGTGGACGCCGCTGTCGGCCGTCGCGACCTCTTTGCCAAGCTCAACTACGGCGAGGCATCGGACACCTGGAGCGGCCATCCGCTGGGTTGCGCCGCCGTCCTGGCGACGCTGGATGAGTTCGAGGAGACCGACGTCCTCGCCCACGGGCGGGCGCTTTCGAAAGTCTTCGAAGCCGGCCTCTCCCGACTCACCAAGTTGCCGGCAGTTGCGGCCATTCGCGGCGAGGGGAACGTGTGGGGCATTCAATGCGCCGCCGTCGGCAGCCGCACGTCCGCCGACGTGGCACGCGCCATCGTCCGATCCTGCTACGATGGCGATGCGGCCGGCCGCGCGATTCACCTGCTCGGCCCGCTCAGCGGCGACGTCATCCGCGTCGCCCCGCCGCTGGTGATGCCGCTCGATGAGGCCCGCGATTATCTCGACGCGATGTTTGGCGTCGTGGACGCGCTCAAGCTCGCAACATGAAAGCCCCCGGCTCCGCCGGGGGCTTTTATTACAGTCCCAGCGGTCGCCAATCGTCGCGGTACTCGCGTTTAACCAGAGCGGTCGCCTCATCGGCGTCAAATTTCATCGCCTGCGGATCCCAGCGCAGCGTTTGCTCCGGGAAGTTCCCAGCGATCGTGCCCAGCAGCACCGCCTCGGTCACCACGCCACTGTAGGAGAACGGCGTTGAAGCCTCCCCTTCGCCCCGGCAGGCGGCGACCCATTCGTGGTAATGATTGACCCGGCCCGCCGGCTCGACGGAAACCTCCAGCGGCTCGCCCTTGCTGTAGAAGCTCGGCATCGCCCAGTGCGGCAGCACCATCACGCCGCGCTCGCCGACGATAAACGATCCCGAGTCCGGTAGGGTCACGCCCGCGGGCAACTGCGCCCGTGACGCATCCGGCTTA
>DASVCM010000586.1:0-6720 GCA_036381635.1 Lacipirellula sp. | reverse complement strand
CACTTCGCTGCACTCATCCCCAGCGACTTCCACAAAAATGCCCAGCGGTCGGCGGCCAGATCGATCCGCTTGCTGATCGGCGTGCCGGCGCCGTGGCCGGCGCGGGTTTCGATGCGGATCAGGATCGGCGCGTCGCCTGCTTGCGCGTGCTGCATGGCCGCGGCAAACTTGAAGCTGTGCATCGGCACCACGCGGTCATCGGTGTCGGCGGTGGTCACGAGCGTCGCCGGATACGCCGTGCCGGGCTCGATGTTGTGGTAGGGCGAATAGGCCAATAGCGCCTTGAACTGCTCCGGGTCGTCCGCCGTGCCGTACTCGTCGCGCCAGAAGTGGCCGGCGGTGAACTGGTCGTAGCGGAGCATGTCCATCACGCCAACCGACGGCAGACAGGCGCCGAACAAGTCGGGCCGCTGCGTCTCGACGGCGCCGACCAAGAGTCCGCCATTGCTGCCCCCCATGATGGCGAGCTTCTCGGTCGACGTGTAGTCGTTCTCGATCAACCACTCGGCCGCCGCGATGAAGTCGTCAAACACATTCTGCTTGTTGAGCTGCTTGCCGGCCAAGTGCCAGGCTTCGCCATATTCGCCGCCGCCGCGCAGGTTGGCGATGGCCACGACGCCCCCCATATCCATCCAGGCGGCGTACTCGACCGAAAAGTACGGCGTCAGCGAGATGCTGAATCCGCCGTACGCGTACAGCAGCGTCGGATTCTGGCCGTTCAGTTCAACGCCCTTGCGGTGGGCGATGATCATGGGAATGCGGGTTCCGTCCTTGCTGGTGCAGAAAACCTGCTTGGATTCGTACTCGTCGGGATTGAACTCGATCTGAGGAGCGCGAATCTTCTGCATTTCGCCGCTGGTCAGATCGTAGCGGTAGATCGAGGTCGGCGTCGTGTAGCTGGTGAAGGCGAAGAACGTCTCCTTGTCGAACTGCTTGCCGCCAAAACCGTCGGCCGTGCCGACGCCGGGGAGCTCGAGCTCGCCGAGCGGGTCGCCCGTCGGCGTGAACAGCTCGACGCGCGCCGCAACGTCCTTCAAGTACTGGCAGATCAGCTTGTTATCAATGAGGCTCACATTGGTGAGCGTATCCTTCGCGGCGCCGACCACGTTCTCGGCGTTCTCATCGCCCGGCCGTTTAACGTCGATCGCCACCACGCGTTTGGTCGGCGCCTCGAGGTCGGTCAAGAAAAACATCCGCGAGCCAAGGTTGCCGATGAAGCCAAACTCGTTTTTAAAGTCGCCAATGAGCGTGGTCCACGGGGCGTCGTCGGGGGCGTCGAGCCCGCGGACGAGAACCTGATTCTGCGGGTCGGTGCTGCGGAAGATCATCAGCACCAGGTACTGGTTGTCGTCGGTCCGCGTGAGCCAGAAGCTCCACGTCGGGTTGTCCGGCTGGCGGAAGACGAGGCGATCGTCCGACTGCGGCTGGCCCAGGCGGTGGAAGTAAATCATCTGGTTGAGCGACAGCGCCTGGTACTTTTCGCCCTCAGGCGGCTCGGGGTAGCGGGCGTAGTAAAAGCCGTCGCCCTCGGCGTTCCAGACGATATTGCCATGGCGAGCCCATTTCAGCTCGTCGGCCAGGTCACGGCCAGTGTCGACTTCTACGACGCGAATCGTCGACCAATCGGACCCGGCTTCCTGACGTGCATACGCGAGCAGTCGGCCGTCTTCGCTGACTTGCGTCTGCCCCAGCGCGATGGTGCCGTCCTCGGACCATGTGTTCGGATCGAGCAGCACGCGGCCTTCGCCGTCGTAAGTCTCGGCCACGTAGAGGACCGATTGGTTCTGCAGGCCATCGTTCTTGTGGTAGAAGTAGCGGCCGGCCATCTGCCATGGCGCGGAGTAGCGCTCATAATTCCACAGCGACGCCAGAGAATCGCGAATCTGTGGCAGCTCAGGGATGGCGTCGAGAAACGCGCGGGTCACCTTGTTCTGTGCCGCAATCCACTCGGCCACTTCCGTGGAAGTGCGCGCATCTTCCTCCAGCCAGCGGTACGGGTCGGCGACCTTGACGCCGTGGTACTCGTCAACCTGATCGACGCGGCGAGTTTCAGGATAGGACAACGGAAGTTCCTGGGCGTAGGTGGCGGACATGAACAGTAGAGGCGGCGTACAGCAAAGGGCGGCGAAGAGTCGTCGAAGTTGCGTCACGGGGCTGTCTCCCTGGATTAACTGCTAGCGGAACGATAGCTCATCAAGGCACGCATAAAGATCCAGCGGCTGATGATCAGGCTGGCCGCCGTCGCCACGATGGCGAAACCCGCCAGATATAAGCGGTACGGATTGTCGGCCATCAGGGGTTTGGCCATGATCGCCGCGGGGACGTTGATCACGACCAGGATCGGCACGACGAACGTAAAAATCCGCCGCAGCGGCGTGCCGTAGGGGCCGTCGTAGATCTCCATCGGATAGCGCGAAAAATTCGTCAAGTAGAACCAGAAATCATACAGCGACTGGTTGCGGCCGAGCCAGATGCTGGTGGCGGCCAGGGCGATCATGATGCTGTACAGAATGAGCGTCCCCAGCACCACGTATAGCGGATAAAGAACGAATTGGGCCGGCATGAGCTGAAGGCCTTCGATGCGCGGCAGCGAGTACGCGAGCAGGCCGAAAGCCAGCAGCAGCTTGCCGAAGGCCGACCAGACGACTTTTTTCACGGAGATGAGGAACTGCGGGTCCATCGGCTTCAGCAGCACGAAGTCGAGCCCGCCGGTGCGGGTCATCTCGCTTAGCTCCTCAGCATTGTCCATGAAGAACGCCTCGACGAGGCTATTCACGAGGATTGTCGTCGCGATGAAAACGAAGAACTCGTACTTGGACCACCCGGCGATCTCACTGCGGCCTTCGCGAGCCATCAGGTCGTACACCAGCGTGTAAAAGCCGAGGTTCATCGCCGCCCACGAGAGGCTGGAGACGAACTCGATCAGGAAATTCGCGCGGAAGGTCATGTCGCGGATCAGGCTGTTCCGCGCGAAGGTGAGGAAGACTGAGATGTAGGATGGACGCTGATTCATGCGATTGACAAAGTGAGCAATGACCAAATGACGAATGACGAATGACGAATGGAAGGAGACGCGTTGTGGCGCCGACTGGCATTCGCCGCTCCGTATTCGTCATTCGTCATTCGGTAATTCGTCATTTCCCTTATCCTCCAAACCCGCTGTAGCGGCGGTAGCCGGCGTTCATCAGCCAGCGGCTGAACGCGATGAAGAACATGACCCAGCCGGCTTCGAACGCGACTTCCCGCCACAATTGATCGCGAGGGATTTGCTCGAGGAACACGGCCGCCGGGAAGTAGGCAAGATATTTCAGAGGCAGCATTTGGATCCATGTCTGATACGGCTCGGGAATGATGTCCAGCGGAAACATGTGCCCCGAGAAGAAGAAGTTAAACAACATGTAGATGAACAGCAGCGAGCTGATCTCGAGCGTCCAGAAGCCGATCAGCCCGAGCGACGCCTCTAGGAAGAACCCAAGAAAGAACGATAGGACCAGCGAAATGACAAACGCCGCCAAGACCTCGCCCGGCGGCCAACCCGGGAAGAATCCGCGGCACAGGTAAAACACCAGGGCAAACGGCCCGATCGCCACGCCGTAGTAAACGAGCTTATGGCCCATTCGAGCCAGCAGCGAAAAGCCCAACAGGTCGATCGGCTGGATGAGAAACTTCTTGATCTCGCCATTGCGAATTTGCATAGCGATGCCGCTGGCCAGCCCCGGCATGCTGGAGAACGCGCGGGCGACCATCGTCAGCAGATAGTAGGCTACGACGTCGTTGCGCGTGTAGCCTGCCATGCGGCCTTCGCCGGCGGCGCCGAAGACGGCCGTCCACAGAAAGATCTGCGTGACGATCGGCAGGAACCGCATGGTCGTGCCGAGCACGAAGTCGCCGCGGTACGCCAGCCGCTCGGCGATGCACATCACCAGGATCGTCCGCCAGGTTTCAACGCGAGCAAGCATTGCGGGTGTCCTGTATATCGCCGAGCCATCCTGGCGCGGCGTCCGGCCAGGAAGGCCGGGCTATGTGCGTTTTGCGGTCGGTTGTTCGGCGTCGCTCGCGCCGTTCTTAGACGCACTCAGCGACGCGACTTGCGCTGCGGTCGCTTGGGCGCTGTCCGCAGCGTCGCCCTGCGTCTGCCACTCGGAAAGCGCAAACAAGCTTGCAATGACGTCCTCCAGCGGCGGATCTTCGACGCTCACGTCCTGAATGGCATGGTTGGCAAGCACCGTGGAAAGCACACTCGAAATCTGCCGGCGATCAACCTCAATCCGGGCTCGCGGCGGCGCGATCTCAAGCACCGTTCCGTACTTCGCCAGGTCGTTTGGCATCGTCTCCCCGGCGAAGTCGAGTGTAAGAATCTTGTAATCGCTGAACCGGTCGATCACCCCCTCGAGCGAGCCGTCGTGCACGATCTCGCCGCCGGCGATGATGACGACGCGCTTACAGAGCGCGGCCACGTCCTTCATATAGTGGCTGGTGAGCAGGATCGTAATGCCGCGAAGCTGCTGGTAGTGCTTGAGAAACTTCTGGATGTTGTGCTGGGCGACGACATCCAGCCCGATCGTCGGCTCGTCGAGAAACAACACTTCCGGCGAGTGGAGCAGTGCAGCGATCAGCTCCATCTTCATCCGCTCGCCGAGCGAAAGCTCACGCACCGGCTGGCCAAGCAGCCGGCCGACGCCCAGCAGATCGACCAACTCGTCCTTCGTCTTTTTGAACGAAGCCGGGTCGATCCGATAGATCTTTTGATGAAGCTGGAACGATTCCTGCGCCGGCAGGTCCCACCAAAGCTGGTTCTTCTGCCCCATCACCAGCGCGAAGCGGCGGCGGTACTCGTTCTCGCGTTCCCAGGGGACGAACCCCAGGACGCGGGCGTCGCCCGCGGTCGGCGTAATGACGCCCGACAGAAGCTTGAGCGTAGTGGTTTTCCCCGCGCCGTTAGGGCCGAGGAAGGCGACGAACTCGCCCTTCGCCACGTCCAGATCGATCCCCTTCACCGCGTGGACGTCGCGATACTCGCGGTGAAACAGGCTCCGCAAGGACGCGACCAGCCCTTCCTGCTTCTGGTAAACGCGATAGCTCTTGCGCAGGCCGCGGATCTCGATGACGCTCATAGGTGCGTTGATTATAAGTGGGGCGCGTACCGGCGGACAGTGTAGTCATCACGCTCCGCGTGATGAAATGCCACGCGCTCCAGCGAGAGGCCGATCACGTCCGGTTTCCTCTCGCGGAGCGAGACGACTACAATAGCCGCTTCGGCGAGCCCTACTGCAACTCGCTTCGTAAGTCCGCCCCGCCCCGCCACCCCGCCCCGCTCGCCCATGTCGTTGATAAGCCGTCTGCAACGTTGGTTTGGCCGCTTCGCGATACCGAACCTGACGATCGTGATCATTGCCGGGCAGGCGGCGCTTTACCTGGCCTGGTTCCTGTCGCAGGATGTTTTGCTGGAACGAGTGGAGCTCAATCCCGCAAAGGTGCTGCAGGGCGAGGCGTGGCGGCTGGTCACCTTCATGTTCACGCCGCCGGCGACGGGACCGATCTTCGCCCTGATCTACTTCTCGGTGCTCCACCTGCTGGGGAGCACGCTCGAGCAACATTGGGGTGAGTTCCGCTTCAATCTGTATCTGTTCCTGGGCTGGATCGCAAACGTCGCGGCCGCGTTCATCGGGTTGGCCGTCATCAAGGAGCAGCTCGGCGGGAACGCTGAACTGATACAACTGGCCGGAATCACTGCGTCGAACGGCTTTTTGTACGGCAGCCTGTTCCTCGCCTTCGCACGGTTGTATCCCGATTTCATCTTCAATTTGTTTTTCGTGCTGCCGATTCGCGTAAAGTGGCTGGCGCTCTTGGCGTGGATGACATACGCGTACCTGATGATTCGCGGCGACTGGATGACGCGGATGCTCGTGCTCGCGACCGTGCTGAACTACCTGCTCTTCTTCGGCAAGGAACATTGGCAGGAGCTTCGCCACGGCCAACGGCGGCGGTCCTTCCAGGCAAAGGCGAAGCGGGCCCTCAAGCCGGCCCGGCACACGTGCGAGGTATGCGGCCTGAACAGCGACGAGTCGCCGCGGACCTTGTTTCGGTACTGCTCGAAGTGCGCGGGTCAGAAGTGCTACTGCCCCGAGCACATTCGCAACCATGAGCATGTGGTGGAGAAAGAGGCGGCGGTATAGTGCGGGGAACTGGGGGTCGACCAACGTGCGGCCGCACAATTGGCCGACGGCCATCGACACCGCAGTCTAGGCTTTGCCTCAAAACCATCAGCCGCAGAGCGCTAGCCCTCGGTTTTGTCGCCAAACCGGCCGCTAGCGCGGTCCGGCTAATGGGCACGGGTGTGCTGCGGCATGTACTCTCGATTCACGCAGCGTCACGCAGCTCGGCTCGCGGTTCGTCGATGAGGCTCATTAGCAAATCGACCGTGCGGCGCGTGGCGCCCTGCTGGGACTGAACGAGTTGGCGAGCTCGCTGACCGAGGGCTTGTGCGTCCGCAGGCTGTTGGAGCGCCCACTGCACGAACTCTTCCAGCTCAATCGACGTGCGCACGACTCTGGCGCCCTTCGCGGCCAGGAGCTGGGCGACGATGTCGCGGAAGTTCCAGGTATTCGGGCCGAAGCAGGTGGCGACGCCATAGGCGGCCGGTTCGAGCATGTTTTGCCCGCCGCGGCTGCCGAAGCTGCCGCCAACGAAGCCGATGTTTGCAGCGCCCCACCAAGCGCC
>DASVCM010000585.1:0-4332 GCA_036381635.1 Lacipirellula sp. | reverse complement strand
TCTCAAGCTCATGGCAGGCCTCTTTGTCGCACAAGAGTACCGGAAGCGCCGAAGCAAGGCGTTGCCCAAACAGTGACGCAGCCAACCCGCCAGGGGTTGGCCATCAGGGGAGGCTAAACAGGAATCCCCAGAACGGCCGTGAGTGCAAACATGGCGGCGAAGGCAGCCAGGGCGAGCGCCTTAAAGCCGCGATACCGGCGGTTCTCGTGCACCAGCTCGACAAGGAACCCGACCGACCCGACAAATCCCAACACGACGAATAAAACGGAAAGCTGAGCGATCGGAGTGCCGGGGCCTACCCAGTCCATGATGCCTGCCGCTACTAAAGGCCCATAAAAGGCCAGCGTCAGACTCATGTAAAGCAAGCCGAGCACCCCGAGCAGTAACAAGACGAGAACCCACATGCCTGCAGTATAGCCGCTCGGGCAGTAGAGTCAGGCAATGTGCGAGCCAACGTCGGACCGTGAAGCTAGCTACGGCCTAAGATGAAACGATGCCGTGGCGCCGCCGAGCGAGACGGGGTCGAACAAGTATCGTGAAGGCCGCAACTAACGCGGCCCCTCGGTCCCCGTCTGCGATCCAAACGGATTGCCTTCGTCCGCCCGATTGGCATTGCCGCGATGAACCATGATGTCGATGTCGTAGCTTTCCATCGACACGTGCCCGTCGCACCAGGCGACGTTCCAACCACCCCCGTGTGCGCTGCCGAAGCGTCTGACGCCGGTGATGTCGCCCACTTCAGTTTGGTCCGGCATCGGCGGACGGAACGCCGCGCGATAATTGTCATTGTTGAACCCGGTGCACCAGGTTTCGTTATCGCCGCCATACGCGCCTGTTTCATAGTGCTGCGGATCGATATGCTTCTCACCGGCGTAATACGTGTTGCTGGTGCCATCGGTGATGTGCTGAATGCCGACTTCGCTGCGTTGGAAACTGATGCCGGTATACAGGTCCGAGCCGTTAGTTAACGAGCGGCCGATCTCGTCATTAGCCCAACCGGCGTACGCTTCAGCCGACGCATAACTTGACTGAGGGCCGGAAGCGCTGTTGTTTGGGAAGCCGTACACCTCGCATTCATCCCGATCGCCGGCGCACGCGGCATAATCGCCTCGCCCTGCGACCAGATTGCCGTCCGTGCCTCGGGCAGCGTTCTGGGCATAAAAGTCGCCGTCGGCGACTTTGGGGTAGATGCTCTGAATCCGCCGGGAGGGGCAGCGAATCGCCTCGACCGGCGAACGGATCACCCGCAGGGCCCCCTCCAATTGCGAAGCGCTGAGGGTGTCCGGGTTTCCGTCGCCTGCCAGGTCGTACAGCGGCCGTTGCTCCATGAAAGGAAGTGAACTGAAGATCCAGCCGCCCGGCTGGTCTTTATCGAATCCGCGGTCGGCGTCCCCAACCCAGAAGTAACCCCAGCCGCCCGTGGGGAATTGCTTTTGGGCGTCGTGATGGTTCTGACCGGCCAGCGCCAACTGCTTCAAATTATTGGAACATTGTCCCCGCCGCGCCGCTTCGCGGGCCGCTTGTACCGCGGGTAGCAGCAGCGCGACGAGCACGCCAATGATGGCGATGACGACCAGCAGTTCAACCAGTGTAAAACCTACCGATTGCTTCTGACGAGACATCTTTGTACTTCCAAGTTTGAGGCGACGCTGGCGTCGCCTGACGCGGTTTCCGATCCATCAACGTATTCGACGCCGCCGGAGAATACGGTAATGCGGGTCGGCGCTACGTTCATTACCTTGTGCGGCTGCGCCTCCGCACAAGTCCCGCTCCAAGCAGCGCTAAGCCCCCAAGCATGGCGCTACTTGGCTCCGGAACGGCTCCCAACAGGGCCCCCAAGTTCAGACTGGCGGGCGTCGGATGATTAGCTCGGAGGATGAACCAATCGGAAAAACCGACGATTCCATCGTGGTCCATGTCGCCCCAGCCCCAGGTTTCCCAATCGCCGGCCGTGAGCGCGTTGTGGGCGCCCTGAAAGGTTTTTCGATCACGCCAGCCGGCAACGAACGCCGTCACGTCGTCCGTTGTCGCGGGTCCGGTCCCGGTTCCGTTGACGCTGCCGTCTCGATTGACGTCGCCGGGCGTCAGCACGCCGCCAGGGACGGTCGCGGCAATTTCGTTGGCAATCCACTTGTTGTCCGAGAACAGGTCGAAGGCGCCGAGAGTTCCGCCAACGACGTACATCTCCAGGTTGTCAATCGCTCCTTGGAAATAGTGTCCATACACGGGGGTCTGGCTGTCGCCTTCGAGCTCGGCGGCGCCAACCACCAGCTTGTGGGCATACCCCGTGCCATTCTGCGTGTCGAACGAGGTATTCGTATAGGTGCCGTCGCCGTTATCAGTGTACAGCTCGCCGATGCCGTCGTCGGTGGCCGAGACGGCAATTCCATTGACATACACAACGCTGCGGAAATTGCCGCTGCCGCGGGAGTAATTGTGATGCATGACGTGAGACCACTGGTTCCCCACGACGGGCACTGAGGCCGGAACGCCGCCGGCGCCGTCGACGTGGAAGGAGTTACTTTGCGTCCACTTGCCGTCGGCGGTGATAGCCGGCCCGCCGCTTTCAATCGAGTCGAACACGATGCTCTGGTAGGCGCCTGCGTTCAACCCGGCCTGGTCGGGATAGACCCAGCCTTGCAAGCCGCGCTCGGTAATGCCCTCGTAGTCGTGCGGGTAAGTTAATCCTGTGTTATTGCTCTGCGCTCGCAGGACTGTTTCCAAGTTATCAGGGCGATTCAGCGGGGTTCCGGTAAGTGCATCATTGACGCCGTCGAACTGAACGCCCACGCCGGTGGCGCCGGATCGGGCCTTCGGACCCGAAGCCACGTCCACATAGACTGGGTCGCCGGAAAGGAACAAGTCGATGAATGCGCCCGATGGGCCGACGTCATCCAGCGAATCGCCCGCGCCCGAAACGGTAACGCCGCTGCCGACGATGGCGCTCGGCGAGCCATTCTCGCCCGCGCCTTCGCCGAGTTTGTAGACGCGGTCGTTAGTCAGGTCAGCGGCGGCTGATGCGGCAAAGCACGCCGTGATGACCAGCGCCGCGGCCGGGGCGAGGAAACGCTTCGCCACATGCTTATCCAACTCACAAACCATCCTTGACGCTCCTCTCGGGTTTCGACGGCGAAGCAGGGCAAGACCGCCAACGGCCGCCGTAAACAGCATCACTGATGTCGGTTCGGGGACGGCCGCTACGGCCGCCGAACCGCCGGCGCCTGTGCCGAAATTGGCCTTCCAATCGGCCAGGTCGGCGGCGTTGTGTGTCGACCCCAGCCCGCGTTGCCATGTGAGGAAATCGCCGCCGTCGACATCCTGGTCGCCGTCGAAGTCGCCGTCCACGCCCACGATCGCGCCGTAAGAAACTAGCCCGGTGCGGGTGAAGCTGTCCGGGTCGTTGTAGCGGAATGCCAGATCTTGAGCAGCGCCGTCGAACGCCGAGCCGAGCGACAGGGATTGACCGGGGCCAAGCGTCCCCTGGCCATCCAGGAAGAACTGCGCGAGGATCGAGTCGTTGAGATTACCGAGGACTTCCCAATCGCTGCCGTCATTCGTGCCGCTGCCCAACGGAGTCCAACCGGCTTCATCCAGGGCCGAACTTGCGCTGGTCACCTCGAAGAAGTCGAGATCGATCGGGGCGGCGGTCGTATTGCGAATTCTTGTCAGTCCGGAGGCGGGATCCACTTCCAGAGTAAGGACCTGCGGATTGGATTCCTGAACGAGTTGGATGCCATGGAGGCCGACGTTATTGCTGCCGCGAGTTACGCCCACGTTCAGCGTCGAGCCAATGACGTCTTGATAAACGACATAGTTGCTAAGCACCGAGGCCGCCTCGGTTTTTGCAGTCGCTTGGATGTAATTAGCAGCCGAAGTAAAGGTGGCCGCCGCTGTGCTGGTTCTGAACCAACGATCCGAAGTGATCGAATTATTGATTTGCACGCGTCCCGTACGATTGTCCCCGTCGGACCCGACATAGACGTATACGTCGTAGGCGCTATAAGGGATATTATCGAGCGTAGCTGTGGCGGTCGGCTGCGAAGCAATCGCATCGATGTAGCCGTCCATCAGGTTGCGATCCTGATTGCCGCCTGGATCGCCGGCCTGGCCGTTGGCGGTTGAGGCCCATGTTTCGTCAGTCGACCAGGTGATGCTGGCGCCTGAGTTGGCGCCGGCGCTGTTGAGCAGGCCGGCCACGGTGGCGTCCCAATCGGCGTCTGGATTATTGCCGCCAACGTTGTTCCAGTTCGGCTGGGAGAAGACGACGCCGGCAGGGCCCGTGACGTTGGCGCCGCTCGTGGCGGGATCGGCGTCATCATCCTGGCCGCCCCG
>DASVCM010000584.1:0-2017 GCA_036381635.1 Lacipirellula sp. | reverse complement strand
GGTGCAGTGGGTCGTCCTCAACGGCGACGCCGAGACCGGGAATACGGTCATCCAAATGACGCCGGGCCTCGACGCCGGTCCCATCCTCGGCGTCGATCGCGTGTCGATCGACCCCGACGAGACCGCCGGCGAACTTGAGGCGCGCCTCGCCGAGCGCGGCGGCGAACTCGTGCTGCGAGTGATCGATGAACTAGCGGCGGGTTCTGCTAAGCCGCAAGCGCAGGACAAGTCGCAAGCCAGCAAGGCCCCGCGGCTTGAAAAGGAGCACGGCCTGATCGACTGGTCGCGCCCGGCGGTAGCGATCAAAAACCAGGTGCGAGCCCTCGACCCCTGGCCGCGGGCGTACACCCACTGGCAACGCGGGGCAGGGGAGCCCCTGCGCCTCATTGTCCACCGCGCCCAAATAGTGGAGGGCGGCTCGAACCCGCCGCCGTTAGCCGGCAGCGTCCCGCTGCCGTGTCCCGGCACGATCATCGAATCCGGCCCACGCCTGCTCGTCGCCACGGGCGAAGGCGCCCTCGAGCTCCTCGCCATCCAGCCCGCCGGGAAGCGAGTGATGTCCGCCGCCGAACTGCTCCGCGGCTACCCGCTAGCCCCCGGCGACCGCCTGGGTTAATTAAATCTCGCCCGGCCAGGATGGCCGGGCTATATAGCCGGGCCATCCTGGCCCGGCGAGCCGCGTATTCCCCTCGTCCCCAACCGCCAATCGCGAGTATTATGTCATGTTCGTCAGGCAATGACTGCCGTAAGGACCACAGGAGGGCCAAGCGATGGAGTGGGACAAGATCGAAGTGCTGATGATCGCCGCCGCGACCTACGTGGCGATCGTCTCGCTGGTGCGGCTGATGGCCGCCCGCCGCGACCAGGTCATCAAGCACCTGCGGTCCGAGTTTGAAAAGCAACGCAAGGCGAAGGAAGCCGCCGAGCAAATCGAGCAAGACGCCGCATAAGAATAGCCGCAAAAAGGCACAAAAGCCGCAAAAAGGGAACTGCAGAACAGGTGGCCGCGGATTTCACGGATTGCGCGGAGAGAAAACTAGGATCATTGCAGAGCATTGTGCGAAAGCTATCTCACTTTCATTTCCCTTTTTGCGCCTTTTGTGCCTTTTTGCGGCTGTATTCTTCATCCGCGAAATCCGCGTAATCCGCGGTTGAATTTTGATGGCCAAGAAGCTCTACATCGAAACCGTCGGCTGCCAGATGAACGTGCTCGACAGCGAGCTCGTCGTGGCCAGCCTGCGCAAGGAGGGGTACGAGCTCACCCGCAGCACGGTGGACGCCGACTGCGTGCTGTTCAACACCTGCAGCGTCCGCGAGCACGCCGAGGAGAAGATCTATAGCGCGCTGGGCCGGCTGAAGAACGCCAAGCAGAAGAATCCTCAAAAAATCATCGGCGTCATCGGCTGCATGGCCCAGAACCACCAGCGGACCGTGTTCGAGCGGGCGCCGTATGTCGACCTCGTCGTCGGCCCGGGTCAGTTGCATCAGGTTCCCTCGCTCATCGCGAAGGTGGCCGCCGGCGCCGGACCGCAGCTCGAGGTGAGCCTCGGCCGTAAGGACGGTACTCGCCACGAAATCGAGCGCAGCCACGAAAGCTTTGATCCCCTGCGCGACCCGACGATGCGGCCGACGCCCTTCCAGGCGTACGTCCGCATCCAGATCGGCTGCGACAAGTTCTGCACCTACTGCATCGTTCCCAGCGTCCGCGGCCCCGAACAAAGCCGCCCGCCGGCGCACATCCTCGCCGAGGCTCGGCAACTCGCCGCCGAAGGCTGCAAGGAAATCACGCTGCTGGGGCAAACCGTCAACAGCTACCGCTACCGCGACGGCGAGCGCACCACGCGGATGAGCGACCTGCTCCACTCGCTCCACGAAATTGACGGACTCGAGCGGATCAAGTTCGTCACGAACTTCCCGAAGGACATGACCGACGACCTGCTCGACGCGGTCCGGGAGCTGCCCAAGGCGTGCAAGTACCTGCACGTCCCGGCCCAGTCCGGGTGTGACGAGGTGCTCA
>DASVCM010000583.1:0-2063 GCA_036381635.1 Lacipirellula sp. | reverse complement strand
GAAGACGCCGTTGCCGGGGCCAGGCAGTTCGTCGCCGATCGTGTGGGGCGACTCGATCTTCGTCACGTGCCTGGCGGATAAGAAGGACACGATCTGCTGCTATGGCCTGGATGGCGACAAGCGCTGGCAGAAGTCGCTCGGGCCGGGGCGCGCGGGAAAGCACAAGAATGGCACCGGCGCCAATCCCTCGCCGGTAACCGACGGCAAGCAAGTCGTCAGTTACTTCAAGAGCGGCCGCGTGGCCTGCCACGACTTCGATGGCAATGAGCTCTGGCAGAAGAACCTCCAAGACGAGTACGGCGAAGACACGCTGTGGTGGGACCTCGGCACCTCGCCGATCCTCGTCGACGGCAACGTAGTGATCGCCGTGATGCAGGCCGGTGATTCGTATCTTGTGGCGCTCGACGTGGCGAACGGCGAGGTCGCCTGGAAGCAGAAGCGGCAGTACGAGCGGCCGGAAGAATCCGACCAGGCGTACACCACGCCGCAAGTGGCGAACATCGACGGCCGCGACGTAATCGTCGTCTGGGGCGCTGATCATTTGACGGGTCACGACGCAGAAACTGGCAAGCAGTTGTGGGAGAGCGCCGGGTTCAACCCGAACAACGAAGGGATGTGGCGGGTTATCGCGTCGCACGCTATGGACGACGGGATTGCGGTGGTGCCATTCGGCCGCGGCAAGTTTCTGGCCGGCGTGAAGCTGGGCGGCAGCGGCGACATCACCAAGGCGAATCGCCTGTGGGAGGAGCAAGGCGAGGTGGGCGCCGACGTGCCGACGCCGATTGTGCACGAGGGCAAGGTTTACGTCCTGTCCGATCGCGGCGAGGTGACTTGTCGCGAACTCGAGACCGGCGAGGAAATTTGGAGCGGCGACCTGCCCCGCGGTCGCGACAAGTATTACGCCTCGCCGGTGCTGGCCGACGGCACGTTGTACTGCGCGCGGGAAGACGGCATGGTCTTCGTGGCGAGCGTCGATGGCGACGGGATGGAGCTAATCGCGGAGAACAACATGGGCGAGCGGGTGATTGCCACGCCCGTGCCCGTCAGCGACAGCCTCCTCATCCGCGGCGAAAAGCACCTGTTCCGCGCGGGCGGCGGCAAAGCGACAGCGTCCACCGCCTCCGGCGGCTGAAGGGGTCTTAAGTAGCCGCGAGCTAACAGCTCGCCGGTGAAGCGGCGCGGGAGCTGCCATTGAATCTACGTCCAACGGCACTTCTCCGGCGGGCTGTTAGCCCGCGGCTGCGACTCGCAGTTCGATCAACTGCTGGTTGCGGATGATCGTCAGCTCCAAGTGGTCGCCTGGAGGGGCAAGCGTGATGATCCGCGAGAGATCGTCGACGGTCGTCGTCACTCTGCCGGCGACAGCGACGATGACGTCGCCGCTCTGTACGCCGGCCTTCGCGGCCGGGCCGCGCGGATCGAGATCGAGGATCTGGACGCCTTCATCCGCGATGAGGTCGAGTTCGCGGGCTAAGGTTCGCGGGATCCCTACCGTTGTGCCAGTGATCCCGAGCCACCGCCTGCGGACCTGGCCATGCGCGAGCAACTCGCCGACGACCCATTGAACCGTGTTGGAAGGTACGGCGAATCCCAAGCCTTGCGCCATCGCGATGATCGCCGTGTTGACGCCGACGACGCGGCCGCGGGTATCCACCAGCGGCCCGCCGGAGTTGCCGGGGTTCAGTGGGGCCGTGTGCTGCACAATGTTCTCGATCAGCCGGCCGCCGACGCCGCGCATCGCCCGGCCGGTGGCGCTAACTACGCCGGTTGAGACGGTGGAACGAAAGCCGAGCGGATTGCCCATTGCGATCACAAGCTGGCCGACGCGCAGCGCGTCGCTATCGCCAAGCTCGGCGAATGGCAGCTCGCGGGCCGCCAGTCGCACTAGGGCAAGGTCGGTATGTGGATCGTCTCCCACCAGCTCCGCATCCAGGCGGTCGCCCTCTTCGGTCACCGCGGTGAGACGCTTGCGGCCCGCGGCCACGTGGCTGTTGGTCAGCGCGTAGCCGTCCGGCGTGAGCAATACGCCAGAGCCGGTCCCGCCGTGGTTTTCGCCGCGCGGC
>DASVCM010000582.1:0-3329 GCA_036381635.1 Lacipirellula sp. | reverse complement strand
CGGACCCCGAGGTGACAGGGTTCGATGGTCCGTCACTTACCGTTAGCTGTCCGGGTTTGCCGCCGTGACGTATAATCACGCGTGGCTGCGGTAATTTGTTGCTGTGGGTCGACTTAACGCTCAATGCACACCGTCGCGTCTATTGATTTGAATCGCCGAGCCGTACTTCAGTCGCCTCGATCGATACTGGCGGCCGCGCTCGTTGTGCTTATCGGTTGCCTGGCAGCGCCGGCGCGGGCTGCCGCCGAAGACGACGCTGCGGCGCCGGCCGCGGCGCCTGCTGAGGCTGAACCGCCGCGAACCGGGCTGGCGGCGCTGGTGCGCGTCAATCTGCCGCTCACCAGCGGCGCTGATGCACCGCTGAAGCTAGCGCTCAGCCGGGCGCGCGATCAGTTGCTGGCCGAAGCTCGCCGCCGCGGCGATGGCCGGCGGCCGGTCCTGGTGCTGCGCATTGCGCCCTCGAGCAAAGTGGAGGGCGCGGGCGCGGGAAGCCAATTCGAAACGGTGCTGTCGCTGGCTCGTTTCCTGACCAGCCGCGAGATGGCGGATGTCCGCACGGTGGCCTGGATTCCGCGCACGATTCGCGGGCACGGCGTGCTGGCGGCGATCGCCTGCGAAGAGATCGTCATGGCCGACGACGCCGACATCGGCGAAGCGGGGATCGACGAGCCGGACCCCGCCGCGATCGGGCGGACCGTCATCGAGGCGTACCGCGAAATCGCCGATGCGAAGCGTACGATGCCCGTGCAGTTGGCTCAAGGGATGATCGACCCGTCGGTGAGCATCATCCAGGTGCAGAGCGAAGACGGCTACCAGTTCCTGACGAGCGAGGAGCTGAAAGAATTCCGTCGCGACCATGAGGTGATCAGCGAGGAAGAGATCAAGCCGGTGGGCGCGCTGGCGTTGTACAACGGCCGCGACGGTCGGCAGCAGTTTGGGTTCGTGAAATACCTGGCCTCCGATCGCGCGGACGTGGCCAAGGCGCTGGGCGTGCCGGTGGAGTCGCTGGAAGAGAATCAGGCGCTATTGGCCGACTGGCAGCCGATCATGCTGGAGGTTCGCGGCGAAGTGACGGCCAGCTCGGTCAGCCAGCTCAAGACGCTGTTGGGCAATCAGCTCGGCGGCGGGGCGAACTGGATCGGCGTGCGGATCGACAGCGTCGGCGGCGATCTGCTAGCGTGCATCGACCTGGCGACCAGCCTGGCCGATCTTGATCCCAACAGCGTGCGCACCGTGGCGTACGTGCCGGTCGAAGCCCGCGGCGGCGCGGCGCTGATCGCGCTAAGCTGCGATCAGATCGTGATGCATCCCGAGGCGACGATCGGCATCGGTCCCGAAGCGCAGGCGGCCGAGGTTCGCGACAACCGCCGGATGCCGGGGATTCGACGCGACCGCCGGGCGGAGCGCGAAGATGCGCGTCATGATCCGATTGCGGTCGGCGAAGCGGTGGCAGCCGTGCGCGATTCGCTTTCCAAGCGAGCCGAGCGGCCGTGGTCGTTGATGGCCGCGACGATCGATCCGGGCATTGAGGTGTTCCAGTACCGCAACGAAGCCACCGGCGAGCAGCGGCTCATGAGCGGCGACGAAGCGGCGCGGCTCGCCGACGCGGCCAGCTGGCGGCGCGGCGCCTCACTGCATAACAACAACGAGCCGCTGGCCCTGTCGGGCGCCAAGGCCGTGCAGGCGGGCGTCGCTTGGCAGACCGTCGACAACTTCGACCAGCTCAAACGGCTGTACGGGATCGAGGAGATCCCGGTCGTCGAAGCGAACTGGGCGCTGAAGCTGGTGCACGCGCTGGCCTCGCCGGGCTTGGCGACGTTCTTGTTGTTCCTCGGCCTGATCGGCATGTACATCGAGCTGAAGACGCCGGGCGTGGGCATCGGCGGCGTGGTGGCGGCGTTGGCGTTCATTCTGTTCTTCTGGAGTAAGTATCTGGACCAGACCGCAACGTCGTTGGAGATCATTCTGTTTGTCGCCGGGCTGGTGCTGATGCTGATCGAGATCTTCGTCGTGCCGGGCGTTGGCGTGTTTGGGCTGGCGGGCGGATTGATGGTGATCTTTTCGCTGGTGCTGGCCAGCCAGACGTTCATCGTTCCGCGGAGCGAGGCGGATCTGAATGAGCTGCGGCGTTCCATCACGGTGGTGGCCGCCGCGGGGCTGGGGATGATCGGTCTGGCGATCGCGACGCGCCGCTACTTGCCGAAAGCGCCGATCTTCAATCGGCTCGTCCTGGAGCCGCCGCCGCCGGAAGAGCGGATTACGCTTTCGCATCGCGAGGCGCTGGCCGACTATTCGCACTTGGTGGGCGTTGAGGGCGAGGCGGTGACCGACCTGCGGCCGGCGGGCCGGGCGCTGATTGGCGACCAGCTTATCGACGTGATTGCCGAGGGGATCCCGCTGGACCGCGGCACGCCGGTGGTCGTGATTGCCGCCCATGCCCATCGCGTGCTAGTGCGGGCAGCCACCTAAATAGCCCGGCCATTCTGGCCGGGTGTGCTCCATAGCCGCATTGCGTTCGGCGGAAGCGCTACAATCTTTAGTGAATTAATGCTCGCCCGGCCACTCCTGGCCGGGCTTATATCGCGGCGAGGGCGGGCGAATTTGGTAGAATGGCGGCGACGCCTACCTGATTCACCCCTGGGCGCGACGGCGCGATGAACCTGCTTGATCCGATTGGCTGGGCCCTGGTGCTCTTGGTGCTGGGCTGCGGCCTGCTGGTGCTGGAAATCTTTCTCCCCTCCGGCGGCATTCTGAGCTTCCTGGCGCTTGCGGCCGTCGTGGGAAGCATGGTGATGGCCTTTCGGGCCAACACGACGGCCGGGCTGAGCTTTATGGCGCTGGCGGTGATTGCCGTGCCGGTCGTGATTGGGCTGGCCCTGAAGATCTGGCCGCGCACCCCGATGGGCCGGGCGATCCTCGGCGAGGCGCCGAGCGAGGAAGAGGTCCGGCTCGACGACCCGCGGCGGCGGTTTGTCGGGAAGGTGGGCGTGGCGCAGACGGCCATGCTGCCCAGCGGCGCCGTGCTGGTCGACGGCGAATTGGTCGACGCGGTGAGCCAGGGGATTCCGATCGATCCGGGCGAGGCCGTGTACGTGGTCGAAGTGAAGGGCAACCGCGTGATGGTCCGGCCGGCCAAGCCGAGCGAGCGTCAACAGGCGTCGCTCCCGAAGGACGACGTCCTTTCGCGGCCGATTGAAGAGTTTGGGCTGGACGATCTCGATGAGGAGTTGCTGAGTTGAATGGAGCGGCATTGGCAGGGCGAGGCTCCCGCCGAGCCGAACCTTGTACACGCTGCACGGCTCGGCGGGAGCCTCGCCCTCCCGACGCGC
>DASVCM010000581.1:0-4542 GCA_036381635.1 Lacipirellula sp. | reverse complement strand
TTGTCACCGCGTATTGCGCGGATGAGAAGAATAGCCGCAAAGAGGCACACAAGGCGCAAAAAGGGAAATGCAGAAGATACTCTTTCTCTACTTCTCTTTTTTGCGCCTTTTGTGCCTTTTTGCGGCTACCGAAATCCGCGTCTTCCGCGGTTAATTATCAACTATCACAATCGGCCGATCATCATCCCGCCGTCGACGTTGATGATCTGACCGGTGGAGTAAGGGAAGTCATTGCGGGCCAGCGCCGCGACGGCGCGGCCGACGTCTTCGGGCTGGCCCCAGCGCGGTTGCAGCGTGAGGCCGCCAGCGATCAGCGAATCGTATTTGTCCTTCACGCCGGCGGTCATGTCGGTGGCGACGATGCCAGGGCGAATTTCGTACACGCGAATGCCGTACTCGGCGAGCCGCACGGCCCACAGCTTGGTGGCCATGCTCGTGCCCGCGCGGGACATGCAGTAGTCGCCGCGGTTCACCGAGGCGATCTCGGCGGAGATGGACGAGATGTTGACGATCGCGCCGTCGAAGTCGGGGTTCGTTCCGCGCTGGGCGATCATCCAGCGGGCGACGGCCTGCGTGAGGAAGTACGGCCCCTTGAGGTTGACGTTGAACACTTTGTCGAACGACTCCTCGGTCGCTTCAAGAATGTCGTCACGCCGCGGCGGCGCAATGCCGGCGTTGTTCACCAGCAGGTTCAGGCCGCCGAACTGGCCGTCGATATGGTCGAGGCACGCGGCGCGTTCTTCCGCGATGGAGATGTCGCCGCGGCAGTAAGCCACTTGCGGCGATTGGCCGCGGAGCTCCTCGAGCACCGTGGCGACTTCCTCCTCGCGACGCATGCCGTTGATCGCCAACCGCCAATCCTCGGCAGCCAGCGCTCGCGCAATGCCAAGCCCAATCCCGCGACTTCCGCCGGTGATAAAAGCGACTTTGTTGGTCGGTTGAATCATGGAAGAAGAGCCTCACGCAAAGGCGCAAAGGCGCAAAGAAACACCAATGCGATTAGAACCGTGGATGACGCGAATCGTCGAATAGTTGCGATGTATTTATAAGTACTACTTATTACTCGTCTTCTTTGCGCCTTGCGCCTTTGTGTGAGGCCATTCCTTCCTCAATCTACCGAAAGTGGTTGGAAGAACGCGTAATAGGGTTGCGAGTTCGCGAGGCGTTGGACGTACAGCGCGGCCTCCAGCAGGTGATAGTCGCCCCACATCGAGGCTTCGCCGTGGGGGACCTTGGCGCCGGGGGGCGTGTAGTCCCAACCGCGGGGGCGGTGGTAGATCGTGTGCAGCAGCAGGCCGTCGTGGTTCGGGTCTTCAGCAAGGTACGGCGGACTGAGGAGCGTCTTGAGCGTGGTGAGGCCGGCCTGCCAGTAGCGGTCGCCGCGGCCGCGGTTGCCCTTTAGCTGAAACCGTCGGCCGAGCCGCATTAGGCCCTGGCACGCGATGGCAGCCGCCGAGCTATCCACCGGTTCGTGGTCGTTGAACGGATCGGCGGGACGACTCTGATAGTCGCCGAGCTTCCCAAGGCCGGGGGCGCCCGTGTCCCAATAGGGAATGCCGTCGGCGGGCGTCTGCTCAACGTAGAACTCGCAGCTCGCCTCGGCCGCTTTCAGCATGAGCTCCTCGACCGACTCGCGTCCGCCGAAGGATTCCAGGTCTTCGCCGGGCAGCGCGTCGAGAAACTCAAGCTGCTCGGCGTAGCCGAGCATGATCCACGCCAGGCCGCGAGTCCAGGTGGTGAACGGCGAGTAGCCCTGCTGCGTGCTGGGACAACGGTAGCGGCTGTCGCTGGTATTGAAGATGCTCTCGTGGACGACGCGGCCGCGAACGTCGTACGCGTCGCGGCCTTTGCCGTAATAGACGTTGAACTGGGCCGTCGCCTTGGCGTGCTCGACCAGCCGCTGGAGCATGTCGATGCGTGCGTCGTTTTCGCCTTGCGCCTTGGCCCCCAGGAGATGGCCCAACGCGAGGACGCGGAGCGAGCGAATCGTATCGCTGAACAGCGAATGCGGGCCGTTGAACGAATAGATGTATCCGCCGCCGTCGGCGATCGTGCTCCAGCGCGAGGCCTGCACGGCGGCCGATGCAATCAGGGCGAGCTCGTAGTACTCGCGCTGGTCAGCTTCGTCGGGAAGGCGGCCTTCGAGAATCAGCCGCCGCAGATTGCCGAAGGTGCTGACGTTGTTGAACCCATGGTCATGCACGCCGAAGTGGGTGACGTGCGAGTGCATGTCGCAACGGGTTCCCTCGCGGCCGATGGCCAGCAGCGACTCGTCGCCCGTGGCGTCGAACGCCAAGAGCGCGGCGCCGAACTGGAATCCGCGGGTCCACTCGGTCCAGCCTTGCGGCTCGTACTTGCCGGCGCGGGTGATGACGGGCGTGGGGCCGCCGACGGGGAACCGCTGGGCGATCCGCTTGATCTTCGGTGCGGCAAGCTGCCAGAGGCGATCGCACTGCGGGACGAGATCGCCGGGGGATGCGTCGTGATCGATCTGGATCATGCGTGAATGATGGCCGGGGTCGCGACGTTTGTCTAGCGACGGCACAGTTGGCCCCTGGACCCTGTCACGTCGGGGTCCGCCGAGACGTCCGGTGTGCCCTCCGAGTAGTCGGTACACGAGCCGGACCCCTCGGCGGACCTCGGGGTGACAGGGTTCATATCGGACCTCGGCTAACAGGTCTATTGAATCGGCAGCAGTATCTCGCCGCGGCCGAGCTCGAGCAGGTCGCCGTGGTAGAGCTCGACCATGCCAGCGAGTTGTCTCAATCGCGGCGGATTGAACTGGAGAGCATGGAGATGCTTCTCGATGAGGTGTAGCGCCGGGAGCGGCCCCTGATACCCGGCGCGGAACGTCGGCAGCAGCGTCGGTTGGCGATTGCCGAAAAGCCCAATCGTGCCGCGCCGCATGGCGAAGCCGGGATGCCGGCCGCAGTCGCCGAAGAGGAAGATTGATCCCGCGCACATCCGCATGCCGAGGTAGTCGCCCGCGGCGCCGGTGACGGCAATCAGGCCGCGGCGCATCCGTTGGCCGAGTTCGCTGCCGGCGTCGCCGTCGATGAGGATCGTGCCGCCGGTCATGCCGCGACGGCTGCCGGCATAGGCCGCTGCCACGCGGTCCCCGGCGTTACCGTGAACGCGGATGAGGCCGGCGTGCATCTCGGCGCCGAGCTGATCGCCGGCGTCGCCGTGAACATCGAGGCGGCCGCCGCGCATCTGGGCGCCGGCGTGGCGGCCAGCGTGGCCGTCGACGACGATTTCGCCTGCGGTCATACGGGCGCCAATGCCGTGGACCGCGGAAAAATCGCCTTCAAGCCGCCACTGCATGTCGGCCGGGCTGCCTGTGACTTCGAATAGCTCGCCGAGCTCGGTCTCCCGGTTACCGCGGCGGACCTTGGTCTTGCGGACTTCATCGAGCGAGCGTTCGCGGAGGGCGCCCGGCGTGATCCCGGTAAAGTCGATCGGAATGCGATCGGCGGCGTGGATGGCGAGGCGCAGCGGCATGGGCGAGAATAATGTGAACGCGTTCAATCGGTTCATCTAGCCCCCGGTCACTGACCAGGGGCTAAGTGTGGAGTTTAAGCACAATCACGCGTATCGTCGACGGAGCTCGTTTTGACGTCGCTGTCCAAAGAATCGCGCGGCGCGGTCGTACTTTGCGGCGGCGGCAGTATGCGCATGGGGCGGGACAAGGCCCTGCTGCCGTTCGGCGACGAGGTCTTGCTGCAGCGCACTGTGCGGCTAGTCGGCGAGGTCGTGCCGGAAAAAAACATCGTCGTCGCCGCGGCGGCGGATCAGGCGTTGCCGCAGTTGCCGCCGGCGATCAAGGTGATTCGCGACGAGGCGCCGGGACTGGGGCCGCTGCCGGCGATTGCGGCTGGGTTGCAGGCTTTGATCCCAGCCGTCGCAGCGGCGTTTGTGACTGGCTGCGACGCGCCGCTATTGAAACCGGCGGCTGTGGCGTGGCTGTTTGAGCAATTGGGACCTCGCGATGAGAACGAGCGCGACGGCGTGTTGTTGCAAGACGCGGAGCGGCTGTATCCCCTGTTTGCGGTGTATCGGACTAGTGCCGCCGCGCGCTTTGCCGCAGCATATCGGAGCGGCGGCCAATCGCTGCATGGCGCGATTACGTCGGCCTTGTTCAATGTGCGGTTGCTCGACCTCGATGACGTGCGGATGGTTGATCCGCAGCTCGACTCGCTCGTCAATTGCAATACCATGGAGGAGTTTAAGGCAGCGCAGGATCGGATTGAGATTTCATCAACTGGTGGTGGCCCGCTCGCGTTTGGCCGAAGGCCATCGTCACCGTAGCCTAGGGCCACGCCCTAGGTTCGCGTCGCCCCGTCGCGTCCATCGTCGGCTGAAGGCCACCATCAACTCCCCTCGTGGAGTGAGATTGGCCTTCAGCCAATCATGATATACGGCGTCCGCACCTGGGGCGTTGCCCCAGGTTACGGTGACATAGGCCTTCAGCCTATGTGCGGGCTCGGATGTTGAGCGTGGCTACACTCCGTAGTTCGCAAACCGCAGCGAGTAGTGGTGCTC
>DASVCM010000580.1:0-4252 GCA_036381635.1 Lacipirellula sp. | reverse complement strand
TACTCGCCCATGGCCGCCAGCGTGGGCGCGCCTTCATCAAAGTTCTGAGCTTTGAGTTGCGCCAACTGGTTGCGAAATTCCTCAATCCCCGCGAGCAAGCCCTGCTCCACCTCAGAAGTGCGGTTCTGCCCAGGCTCGGCTTCCTGCTCCTCCTGATGGGAGGGCGAAGCCGCGATGGGGGCGGCTGCTTCCGGCGTCGGCGACGGAGCGAAAGATGCGCTGGCCGCCGCGGCCGAGAACGCATTGGCGAGCGCCGCGGCGGCAACTCGCTCCGCCGACTGAGGCGCCGCAACGGCCGGTTTGGCCTCCGCGGGTCGCTCATACGGTTCTTCGGTCGACGAAGTCGCCGAGACGCCGCCAAGATACACGGCCAGCGCATATCCCAGGGCGATGTTAATTATCGTCGTTATGACCAAGAATGCGATCACCGTCTGCCCGAATTGAGACCTGGCGCTTCCAAAACCCCACGCTAAAGATTAGGCCACTAGGGCGCACACGGCTAAAAGCGAATAGCCGCACCTGGTCCGGTGGTAGCGATTGTGCGGCCGGCGCCGCGTGCGACCGGCGGCGCTCCAAGATCAACGAAGCGGCCGCTGTTCGGCCGTCGCCGCGCTGGCCACATTAGCCGATGCCGACGCCGCGCCGCCGAGCGCTTGAACGAAGGCCGGGGACGCCCGATCGAGCTTGATTACCTGGCTCCGGCCGCCAGGTTCGCGCGGCGAAATGATGCAAATCACTTCGGCGTCGGCCCCGCGACGGTTTAGCTCTTCAAGCATCGCGCGGTCCTGCGGCGATAGCGAATCATCAGCCGCGTTTGACTCCGCCGGCGCAGCGACAGCGTCCGGCGTGACCATGACGCCCGCTGTGGCCGCTCCTGCAGTTGGTGAAGCCGGCGCTGCCGCCGAGGCGATCGGCGGGAACGGCGTCGTCGTCGGGGTGGGGTTCTGGCCGCGAACTTCGAATGGCGAATCGGCGGCGGGCGAGGGCAGCGGCGCCGCGGCATTCGCCGCCGTCGTGCCAAGGGCGGGCGTTTGATAGACGAAGGTGAGTTTCAGCGCATCAAGCTTCGCATGGATGGAAGGCAAGGACGCATACAGCCCTTCATCCCGCTGGGGGTCGGCGGCGTTGCATACGCCCACCAGTTGCCCGGCGGCGTTGAACAGGCCGCCGCCGCTGCGGCCTTCGACGGGCGCCTTGGCCGCTTCGATATTCGGCGTCCCCTGATATCGGTCGATCGCCGTGATCTGCGTCGCCCAGGCTTCTGGGTTCGCTCCGTGCGCGCAGCCGACCGCCGTGGCCGGATCGCCGACTTGCATTTGCGAGCCAGCCGCCGCTACTGGGGCTACGGCCACTGGTACATCCGGCGCAAAGCAGACGAGGGCCAGATCGCGCTCCAAGTCGTAGTCGATGAGCGTCCCCTCGGCTGTCGTCAACAGCTCGGCGCCGTTGGGGCCAGGGGCGAACAGTGAGATCTCAATCGGCCCTTTGCCCTCGGAGGTTCGAAACAGATGCCCGCAAGTGAGCACCAGGGCTTTACCTTCACGGGAGTCGATGATCGTGCCCGTGCCTTTGCTCTTGCCGTCGGCGTCTTCGATCGTGACCCGAACCGTGGCCGAGATCAGCCGGTCGGCGATCCCGCCTCCGCCGGCGTTCGCAGCCGCCGGTCGCGTCGCCGCTGATTGCGAGCTGACAGGCACCACCCGCCCCGGAATTGAAGAGCTGGAAGCGACGGCGGCCGGAATCAGGTTGGAGGCGCCCGCCCCTTGTCCGATGGCGCGAATGGCGGCGCCGGCGGTTGTCGCGTTCTGCTGGCCAATCGCCGTCGCCTTGTGGATCATCTCGATCAGCGTCGCCAGCGACGCATTGCCGCCGACCAGCCGCGCCCGCTCTTTGCCGTCGACGACCACCACGAACGTCGGAAAGCTCTCCACCCGAAACTGCTTCGCCAGGCTAAGC
Source organism: Lacipirellula sp. (assembly GCA_036381635.1). GTDB lineage: Bacteria > Planctomycetota > Planctomycetia > Pirellulales > Lacipirellulaceae > Lacipirellula. The sequence goes on along the minus strand of DASVCM010000580.1, from coordinate 2,296 downwards.
CCTGGGTCCTGTGACGCGTCCATCTCACGTACGTCGTACCGGGCTCTCTTCAGTTGTTCCATGACCGGCCGCATGGCCAGGCACGGACCGCAGCCGGGCGTGGTGAATTCCAGGAGCACCGTTTCGGCGGGCGCCTGCCGGCAGACAAGCGTGGCCAACAGAACGAACGATAAGCGTAGAGACCAGACCATGCTTCCCTCCATGGATGCTTCGGTCGTGGCGATCGATGGGTCGAACGCGCGGGTTATAGTGCCAGAGGCCGTCGGCAAACGCGAGAAGCGCGGCGTCGCAGCGAGAAGCTCTTCCGCCCCTCATGACGTCATGCCATGGGCGGGAGGCGTCCAGTCGCGACAACTTCCGTGTTGCCGTGGCGATCTGTCGGCCGGCAGTGCGGAAGGCTCAGCGTGCGAAGTTCCTTCTTCGCGCGACTAGCCAACTGCCGGCCAAAAAAATCGATTCAGCGAGTCGTCGGTCACATGCCGCCGAAGCGCGGGCGTCTCAGCGGCGGGGGCAATTTGGTCGAGTTTCGTAAATTCTACAAGGCCAAGTGCGTCGCCAGGTCCAATCGCTTTACGGCGTCCAACTAGAATTCCTCCGAAAAGCAACTGATTGCGAACCTGCTAGCGGCGTATGGCTGTCCGAGGTTTTCAGCCATTCGCACATAGTGTGCCGTCGGCCGCGAGCCTCCCGGCGGTCCTCGAATACCAGTACAATGGCAGCTCACAAACGCACTTTGCTAGCGTAGCTGTCACTCGAAGTCCGCATTCCGCATTCATCCTTCCGCATTCCGATATGCCCCGTCGAATTCTGGTCACGTCCGCCCTCCCCTACGCCAACGGCCACATCCACATCGGCCACCTCGTCGAGTACATCCAAACCGACATTTGGGTCCGCTTTCAGAAGCTGCGCGGCAATGACTGTCGCTATATGTGCGCCGACGACACGCACGGCACGGCGATCATGATTCGCGCCCGCCAGGAAGGCCGCACCGAGGAGGAACTGATTGCCGAAATGCAGGTCGCCCACGAGCGCGACTTCGCCGACTTTCATATCGAGTTCGACAACTACGGCAGCACCCACAGTGAAGAGAACCGGCGGCTGTGCGGCGAGTTTTGGACGGCGATTCGCAAGGCGGGCCTGGTGAAGGAGGAGGCCGTCGAGCAGTTGTTCGACCCGCAGGCCGGCACGTTCCTGGCCGACCGCTTCGTCCGCGGGACGTGCCCCAAGTGCGGCGCCAAGGACCAGCCGGGCGACAACTGTAGCGTGTGCGGTCATCACTACACGCCGGTCGAGCTGATCGACCCGGTGAGCACGCTCACCGGCGCCAAGCCGGAGGTCCGCTCGGCGCCGCACCTGTTCATCGAGCTCGAGAAGCTGCACGGCTTTCTTGCCGAGTGGACGCAGTCGGGCGATCATCTGCAGCCGGAGATCGCAAACTACCTGCAGGGCCATTTCCTGGGCGAGCCGCTTCGCGACTGGGACATCTCGCGTCCCGCGCCATATTTCGGCTTCGAGATTCCGGACAGTCCCGGCAATTATTGGTACGTCTGGTTCGACGCGCCGATCGGTTACATCGCGAGCACCCAGCAGTGGTGCGACCGCGTGGGCGAGCGGCTCGAGCGCTGGTGGAAGTCGCCGGACTGCGAGATCCATCATTTCATCGGCAAGGACATCACGTACTTCCACACGCTCTTCTGGCCCGGCATGCTCAAAACGGCTGGCTACAGCCTGCCGACGAAGGTTCACATCCACGGCTTTCTCACCGTCGGCGGTGAGAAGATGTCCAAGAGCAAGGGCACCTTCGTCGCGGCGCGCACCTACCTGAATCATCTCGATCCGTCCTATCTGCGGTATTTCTACGCGACGAAGTTGTCGTCGCGGGTGGATGATCTCGATCTGTCGATCGATGAGTTTGTCGCCAAGGTGAATACGGACCTTGTGAATAAGGTTGTGAATCTCGCAAGTCGCACGGCACGATTCATAACGGAGTTTGCAGAAGGATCTTGCTTGTCGCCTGAATATCCGTCGGATGCAGGTTACTTCCAGACCGCAGCGGCTGAAGGCCTGGATATCGCCGATGCCTACGAGAACTGCGACTACGGCAGAGCGATGCGCCGCATCATGTTTTTGGCTGACCAAGCGAACGCCTATTTAGAGGCAGTTCCCGAGTCCACTCCCTGGGCTATCGCGAAGCGAATTAGGTCGGGTTCCGATACAAAAGCCAATAGAGGCGATCTCCAAGACGTCTGCACAGTAGCCCTCAACCTATTCCGCCAGATCGCAATCTATCTGGCGC
>DASVCM010000579.1:0-4695 GCA_036381635.1 Lacipirellula sp. | reverse complement strand
GGCGATGGTGATTTAAAGATCTTCTCGCCAAGAGTCGGATGGCGAGCAAGTAACTCGATCTTCTTGTCAATTTCAAGGAGGGTTCGCGCGGCAGCGTCTTCGTTGTCCCGAGCGATATGCCGCCAAATTGCGATTAGATCTTCTTCCGACAGCGACGATCGAGATATTGCCAAATCGCTCATTAGCGATTCTCAGCATGGCGTCGCTTCGCTTCAGCGATTGTCGCCTCGATATCCCAAGGCGCTACACGACCGGCGTCGATATCCGCGAGGCCCTCGTCAATGCATCGCCGGATGTACTCTTCATCAAGAGTAATCTCAACGGGTTGCTCAACGACGGTATAGACCTGTAAGGTTTCCGGGTCCTGGACTTGGATAGGTAACCCGCCGCTCGCTTGCAGAGCGGCCCGCATTTCCGGGGTGATCGAAGGAATACTGAGGTCCATGCCGTGATTCTAACATGGATTGCTCGGGGAGCAATTTGAGCTACCCAGGGCCGTGGGGCCGCCGAGTTGACCACCCTAGCTAGCCCACTTAAGCTAAGGGATTCAGGGAACTTCGGGCAATTCCGCCTACGGTTTTGGGTACTACTGCTGGCTCGTCCGGAAGTGGGCGCCGTGTACCCGCTTCGCACTGCTGGACGAGCCAGCCGTGGCACCCTTTCGGGACCTCAACACTTGCTCGCCAAACGCGTCATACCGTGCCTCGATGTTGACCGCGGTCGCGTGGTGAAGGGGACTAACTTCCTCAACCTGCGCGACGCCGGCGATCCCGTCGCCGTGGCGGCGCGGTATGAGCAGGAGGGCGCTGACGAGCTGGTGTTTCTCGACATCACGGCGAGCCACGAAGGACGCGACATTATGCTCGACGTGGTCCGCCGCACCGCCGAGCAGGTGTTCATGCCGCTCACTGTCGGCGGGGGCATCCGTACCATTGAGGACATCCGGGCGCTGCTGCTGGCCGGGTCGGACAAGGTTTCGATCAACTCGGCGGCGGTGCGCGATCCGGAGTTCGTTCGGGCGGCGGCGCTGCGGTTCGGCAGCCAGTGCATTGTGGTGAACATCGACCCGAAGCGAGTGACGCGCGACGGCCACGAGCGGTGGGAAGTACACATCAACGGCGGCCGCATCGGCACGGGGCTCGACGCGGTCGAGTGGGCAAAGCAGGTGGAAGCCCTCGGCGCCGGCGAGATTGTGCTGACCAGCATGGACGCCGACGGCACCAAGGACGGCTACGACTTGGAGATGACCGCGGCGGTGAGCAGCGCCGTGTCGATTCCGGTGGTTGCCAGCGGCGGGGCCGGCCGGCCCGAGCACCTGGCCGACGCGGTGACGATCGGCAAGGCCGACGCGGCGCTGGCGGCCAGCATTTTTCACTTCGGCGAATATACGATTCAGGAAACTAAACGGATCATGGCCGAGCGCGGCGTGCCTGTGCGCTTGGCGGCGTAGCAACAGCGATGAGGCCCGCGAAACACGCGAAAGGGCGCGAAAAGGAATAGTCAGTCAAGGGGAATGCGTGGCGCCGCTCCTTTGCGAACGATTTGAGTTTCTGAGAAAACTTTTTTGCGTTCTTTCGCGTGTTTCGCGGGCATATTTGATAAGAGGCGATAGTTATGGCCAGCGGCATTAAAGAAACGGATTACGATAGTTTCGTCGCCGTCCACCAGGAGCTGGAGGTCAACAAGCTCTTCCGGGCGTGCGTGAAGCTCGAGGCGAGCGACTTGCACCTGAAGGTCGGGAAGCCGCCGATGGTGCGCGTCAACGGCACGCTGCGGCCGATGAACCGCGGGCCGATCGACGACGAGGAGATGGTCCGTCTCTGCTTCCCGCTGATGAACGAGCGGAGCCGCAAGATCTTCGATCGCGACGGCGGGGCCGACTTCGCCCACATGTGCGACGTCGACGGCACGAACTGGCGGTTCCGCGTCAACATCCTGCAGCAGCTCGGCCACATCGGCATGGTGGCGCGGCGGGTCAATAGCTGGATTCCCGACTTCGCGGGCCTGAACCTTCCGCCCTCGGTGGTGAACCTGTGCGGTTTCGATCAGGGCATGATCCTGCTGGCCGGAGTGACCGGCTCGGGCAAGAGCACGACGATCGCGTCGATGCTCAACTGGATCAACCACAACTACCGCAAGCACATCCTCACGCTCGAGGACCCGATCGAATTTGTGTTCACGGAGGACAAGTGCCTGATCAACCAGCGGGAGATCGGCCTGGACGTGGTGGACTTCGAGATCGGCATGAAGCACGCCGTCCGCGAAGACCCCGACGTGATGCTCGTGGGCGAAATGCGCGATAAAGAAACGTTCATGACGGCCATCCACGCGGCCGAGACGGGCCACCTGGTGTTCGGAACGATCCACGCGTCCAGCGCGCCGTCGACGATCGGGCGTATTCTCGACCTGTTTCCGCAGGAAATGCACAGCGCCCTGCGGAGCGCGATCGCGATGAACATGAAGGGCATCATGGCGCAGAAGCTTCTGAAGAGCATCAAGCCGGGCGTCGGCCGTGTGCCGACGGTCGAGATCATGACGTTCACGCCGACCGTGCGGAAGCTGATTCTCGAAGAGGAGGATCACAAGCTGGGCGACGCGATCCGCATCGGCGCCGAGGACGGCATGCAGGACTTCACCATGAGTTTGAAGAAGCTGGTCGACGAGGGACTGATCGACCGCGAAGTGGCCATGGAGGTCGCCCCGAACCGTGAAGCGCTGAAGATGGCGCTGAAGGGGATCGACGTGAAACAGCCGGGCATTCTGTAAGGAGATGCTGGATGCTCGATACTGGATGCTCAATATCCAGCCGTCCAGCATCCAGCGTCCAGCATCGAGCACCTCCTGGAATTCTTCTGATGCGGCAACTGTTCTGGATGGGTTTGGTCCTGGCGGCCTGTTGGGCTGTCATTGGAGATGCTGCGCTGGCGGTTGCGCAGGAGGCGGCCGCGGATCCGGCCGCTGCGGATTCGGCTGCCGCCGCGCCGACGAGCAACGCCTTTTCCGTGTTTCAGTCGGAGGGGCAGGACCCGCTGATCATTGCTTCCGAGATTGTACTCGCGGTGCTCTTCCTCTCCTGGGTGGCGATGGGGGACTGGGTCAATCGCGACACGCAGATCTTCAATCTGGGATGGGCCAAGTGGAATCCGATCGTCTTCTTTCCCTTTGCGATCCTGGCGATCGTACTGTTCTTTATTCCCATGCCGCCGTGGCTCCGCTGGGTGCTGTTGCTGTTGGCGCTTCTGGCGACGTTTATTCCGTACTTCGTTGTCCACAATCGGAATGTTGAGCCGCACCAGACGGTGCTCACGGGAAGCTGGTGGCGTCATCTGTTCGCCGCCGGAATGGGAAAAGTCGGCGTGAAGATGAGCGCCGAGCGGGTGGCCGAGTATGAAAAAGGCGCCGCGGTGGATCTGATCGCCATGGGCGCCGCCGGGCCGAACGAGGATAACGCGAATCTGCTCATTGCCCGACAGTCGCCCGGTTATCTGCTGGCCAAGGATCTTGTCGCCGAGATGGTCCGCCGCCGCAGCGACCGCGCGCTGCTGGAGTATGGCCCGCAAAGCGTGGCGGTGCGTCACGAAATCGACGGCGTGTGGCACAGCGGGGAGGCGCGCGATCGGGAATCCGGCGACGTGATGCTGGCGGTGCTGAAGACGCTGGCCAATCTCAACGCCAAGGACCGCCGCAGCAAGCAGGCCGGGAAGTTCGCCGCCAAGTTTGAGGGGAAGAATTACCTGATGCCGATCACGGCGCAGGGCGTCCCCACAGGCGAGCGGGTGGTGGTTTCACGGCTCACCGACAAGTCGAAGCCGCATACGTATGAGCAACTTGGCCTGCGCGAGGCGCTACGCGAGCAGTGGTCGGAGATCATGGCCCGCGACAGCGGGTTCGTCATCTTTTCGGCGATGCCCGGCGGCGGGCTCACGACGATGATGAACGCGTCGCTCGAGGAAACCGACCGCTTGATGCGGGACTTCTTCGCGATTGAAGACGTCAATAAGCGAGAGCATGAGATTCAGAACATTGCGGTGCACACTTACGACTCCTCGAAGGGCGAGACGCCGGCGACAATCATTCCGGGACTCGTGCGGCTTTACCCGAATGTATACGTCTGCCGCGATCTGGTAGACGCCGACTCGGCGACGCTGCTGATGAACGAGGTGAACGATGATCGCCTGATCATCACGAGCGCTGCGGCGCGCGAGGCGGCCGAGGCCCTGTTGCGGCTATTGCAGATGAAGCTGCCGCAACGGCAGTTCGCTTCGGTCGTAACCGCCGTCTTGTATCAGCGGCTGATCCGCAAGCTCTGTCCGGATTGCAAGGTGGGCTACACGCCGCCGGTGGAGGTGCTCAAGAAACTGGGCATTCCGCCCGGCAAAGTGCAGCAGCTTTACCGGCCGCCGAAGCCGGAGGAGATCGAAGAGCAAAAGCAGGTCTGCCAGACGTGCCAGGGCATCGGGTATGTCGGCCGCACGGGCATTTTCGAACTGCTGGCGGTGACCGACCAGATGCGCGAGATCCTGGCGAAGCAGCCGAATCTCGACCTCTTGCGCAAGGCGGCCCGCGCCGACGGCCAACGCTCGCTGCAGGAGGAGGGGATTCTGCTCGTGGCGAAGGGAATCACCTCGCTCCAGGAACTGCAACGCGTCTTGAAGTAGTTTTCGGGAACTTTGGGAACCACGAAACACACGAAAC
>DASVCM010000578.1:0-4046 GCA_036381635.1 Lacipirellula sp. | reverse complement strand
GCCCGGCAGAGCCGCGGGCCGCTGGGGAGCACGGCGCCGGTGCTGTGGAAGGTGCGGCGGAACTCTTGCCAGAAGAGTCGATAGTTGGCGCCGCCGTTGGACATTGAGGGCATTCTAGCGGGCGGCATCTGCGGCTGTCACCCCGAGGTCCGCCGAGGGGTCCGGCTAGATTCCTCGGCGGACCTCGGAATGACGCCAGGTTTGGAGTAGGCACTTAAAAGTCGTACCAAAGGCCGCCGCCGATCTGTTCTTCGAACTGGTCGAAGAACTCGAACTGGCTCGACTTGCCGTTGTAGTAGTGCAGGCCCAGCCGCAGCGTTTGCGAGGCGTTTCCTCGCCACAGCCAGCCGGCCTGCGCAACCACGTTGCCGCTGTAATCGACCTCCTCGCGGATGTGACCGTTGACGGCGAAGAACGGCGTGCCCCACGGGCCGGTCGGCCCCGGCTCGGCGACGTCGACGCCGAACTGAAACGCCCACGGTTCGCCAACGTCGTAGTAGAAGGCCCAGTCCGCCTCGGCGTACAGCCGCCACGCGGGGTGGGGGAAGTACGATAGGGCGAGCGTCAGCGCGTCGCGGCTGTAGTTGATGCGGTCGCCCAAGGCCATCTCGCGAATCGCGAACTCGTCGCCCATGTGCGAGCTAAGGTGGTAGTAAGAGAACTTCGTCTGCCAGCGGTCGCGGCCGTAGACGAGCGGGAAGCCGACGCGGAAGTCCACCGCGTCGAGGTCCCACTCCTCGTCGAGGTTCAGCCGGGGGAACGCAGCGCCTTCGGCCTGCAGCTCGAAGCCCTGCGGCCGGCCGACGCCCTCGGTCCCGTAGCGAAAGAGCGACGCGCGACCGCCGACGGTTCCATCGATGAAGTTGTTGTCGTCGTCATCGTTGAAGATAACGCCGGAGAGCCGCGGCTCGTGGACGCCGGCCCAATACGATTGCCAGATGACGCCTTCGGGCAGCACCCGCCAGTACCAGTGATCGGGACTCGTCGGCGGAGCGACTGCCGCCGAGTTCATGGAGGGCGCCACGGCGCCGCTCATGACTGGCATGGGCGCCATCGGCATGTAGTAAGGTACTTCGCAACCGGGCGCCGCGAATACCGGCTGCGGGAACATCACGGCTCCGTCGCCCGGAACCTGTGCGGTTCGCAGTTCGGGCGTTGTGGCAGTGGGGGTAGGCGCCGTTCCTTCGACAGCGGAGGCGAGACTGACATCGGATGCGACCGCCGAGTCGGCGCCCAGGTCGCGGTAGGGCTGCCATGGCTTCGGCGTCATGCGTGTCGACTGGCCCCAGGCCGAAAGATTCGGCAGGAGCGATGCGGCAGCGCACAGCAGTACCACACGGTGCTTTGTCATGGCGTGCAGAGCGTACTGGAAACGGTCCATCGTGCTAAGGCCGACTTGCGCCGCTAGCGGCTGCCTCGACAGGCGCTAACGTGGTCCTACAATACGGGTTTGGTGCGTGACATCCGGCCGCATGCCGTTGCTTCATGGCACTCCGTGGTCTTCCGAGGAGTCCGGCGGCTGTACCTGCGGCCGGACCCCTCGGCGGACCTCGGGGTGACAGGGTTCGAGCTCGGGGCGCCACGGTTCGACCATGCTAATAGCGAGGCCAATATGGTGCTGTTGGAGATGAGCATCGTCCCGCTCGGCCAGGGCGAGAGCGTCAGCCAGTACGTGGCTCGTTGCGTCGACCTGGTGGACCAGTCGGGCCTGGACTACGAGCTGCATGCGATGGGGACCATCGTCGAGGGGGAGCTCGGCCAGGTGCTCCAGCTCATGCAACAGTGCATTGAGGAAGTGGCCAAGCTCTCCAGCCGCGTTAGCTGCACGGCGAAGATCGATTACCGCCAGGGGGTCGCGGGCGGGTTGAAGTCGAAGGTCGCCAGCGTCGAGCACAAACTGGGACGGTCGGTGCGGCGGTGATAATACCTCATTTAGCCCCCGGTCAGTGGCCGGGGGCTAAGTAGGCGTAATTGAGATCAGTTCGCTGAAGAAGGCTTCGCAATCGCATGGCTGAAGATCTGCTCCTTCCATTGGGCCGCGTTACCAGCGGCATTTACATTCTCACGATTGGGCAGGGCGAGCTGGCGACCGGCATGCTCGCCAGTTGGGTCATGCAGGCCGGGTTCGAGCCGCCGATGGTGACGGTGGCCGTGCGGCAGGGGCGGTATGTCGCTGAGTGGTTGGCGGAGGGTCAGCCCTTTGTGCTCAACGTTGTCGGCGAGGGGCAGAAGCACTGGCTCAAGCACTTTGGCCGTGGGTTCGAGCCGGGCGAGCCAGCCTTCGAGAGGGTCGCCTGTCGCAACGCGGCCAACGGCGTGCCGCTGCTTTCCGACGCGCTCGGCTACCTGGAGTGCGAGCCGGCGTCGCACGTCGAATCTGGCGATCACCGCATCTTCCTGGCAACCGTAACCGCGGGGGAGCTGCTCAACGACGCGGCGCCGATGGTTCACATTCGCAAGACCGGGGCGCACTATTAAGGATGTTGCATTCAGAGCCAGCCGCGGGCAGGTTTGCCCGCGGCTACATTCGCTGTCCAGCATCACCGCATCTAACATCCGTCGCATGGCCCCGAACGATCTGATCATCATCGGAGGCGGGATTGTGGGGCTGGCGACGGCTTACCAGTATCAGCGGCGGTTTCCGGGACGGAGCTGCCGCATCTTAGAGAAGGAATCGCAGCTCGCCCGGCATCAGACGGGGCACAACTCGGGCGTCCTTCACTCGGGCATCTATTACAAGCCGGGGTCGCTCAAAGCCAAAAACTGCCGCGAGGGGAAACTCGCAATGCAGGAGTTTTGTGCGGCTGAGGACGTGCCGTTCGATATTTGCGGCAAAGTGATCGTCGCGACCGAGCCCGATGAACTGCCGCGGTTGGAGAATATCTACCAGCGCGGCCAGGCCAACGGCGTCCGGTGCGAGTTGATCGATCGGGAGCGGCTCCATGAGCTGGAACCGCATGCCGCAGGGTTGCAGGCGATTCATGTGCCGGAAGCGGGGATCGTCAATTACCGCGCGGTGTGCGATCGGCTGGCCGCGCGGGTTCGCGAAGGGGGGGGCGAGGTTACGTTAGGAGCCCGCGTTACGGGCTTTCGATCGCTGCCTGAGGAGACCGTCGTCATCACCACCGTCGGCGAGTTCGCGTCCAGGCAAGTCGTCAACTGCGCGGGACTGCATAGCGATCGGGTCGCCCAGCTCAGCGGCGAGAAGCCGTCGGTGAAGATTGTGCCGTTCCGCGGCGAGTACTTTGAGCTCAAGCCGGAAGCGGAACATTATGTTCGCAATCTTATCTACCCCGTCCCTGATCCGGCGTTTCCATTCCTCGGCGTCCACTTCACTCGCTCGATTGAAGGGGGCGTCGAGTGCGGCCCGAACGCCGTGCTGGCGATGGCTCGCGAGGGTTACACGAAGACGACGATCAACTTTCGTGACCTTGCCGAATCGCTCACCTATCCGGGTTTCCTGCGGCTGGCGGCGAAGTACTGGCGGATGGGCGCCGGCGAGATGTGGCGGAGCCTGAGCAAACGGGCGTTCGTACGGGCCCTCCAGCGGCTCGTGCCGGAGCTACGTGAGGAGCACTTAATCCCCGCTCCAGCGGGGGTACGGGCGCAGGCGCTCTCCCGGGACGGTTCGATGGTGGACGATTTTCTGATCGAGCGCCAAGGGCGGGTGGTGAATGTGTTGAACGCCCCGTCGCCGGCGGCGACTTCGTCGCTACAAATCGGCCGGTCGATCGCGGAGCAATTGGAGTGAGCCCGTAGCAGTCGCATTTGCGAGGGGCGAAGCTCCTGCCGAGCCGACGCTGGTAGGCAGCTCGGCAGGAGCCTCGCCCTCCCGTGTTGCGCCGCCGGCGATAGCGTCAAGAATGGTTTTGACATCGCGTTGGGCCGCGCCTACTCTTACGGCGTCTATTCTCGTTGCCGCCGGAACCACGCGCCTATGTCTCGCCGCCAACGCTGCCCACGCGCCTTCACGCTCGTTGAACTGCTGGTGGTGATCGCCATCATCGCGGTGCTCGTAGCGCTGCTGCTGCCGGCGGTGCAGGCGG
>DASVCM010000577.1:0-7045 GCA_036381635.1 Lacipirellula sp. | reverse complement strand
GGCTGTCGCGCGTTCACGCTCGTCGAGCTGCTGGTGGTGATCGCGATTATCGGCGTGCTGACGGCGCTGCTGCTGCCGGCGGTGCAGGCGGCTCGGGAGGCGGCGCGGCGGACGCAGTGTTCGAATAACGTCGGCGAGCTGGCCCTGGCGTTTCTGAATCACGAAACCGCTCATGGGCACTATCCGACGGGCGGCTGGGGGTTCATGTGGGTCGGCGAGCCGGACGCTGGGTTTGGGCCTGATCAGCCGGGGAGCTGGGCCTACAACGTTCTGCCGTACATCGAGCAGCAGGCGCTGCGCCGTGCGGGCGCGGGCATCGCCGATGATTTGCAGCGGCAAGAGGCGATGAAGGTCGTCGTGACGACGCCGCTATCGATCTTTCATTGCCCGTCGAAACGGCCGGTGCAAGGCTATCCGCTGAGCACGCGGCATCCGGCGCTGGCGATCAACATGTTCCTTTGCCGGCCGGATAATGATTGCCTGGTGGCCCGCGGCGATTACAGCGCCAACGGCGGCAACATGTGGGCCGGCGACGTCGAAGGGGACCCGCCGACGGTGGACGACTTGTCGAAGGACGTCCGCACGGGCATTTCCTACCAGTACAGCACCGTCCGGGCGCGGCAGGTGATCGACGGGGCGTCGAACACCTTCATGCTGGGCGAGAGGGCGATCAGCTCCGCGGAGTATTTCGACGGCTCGGACACGGCTGACGATCAGTGCGTGTACTCGGGCCACGACAACGACAACGTCGGATTCACCGGCAAGACGGAGGATGAGATCTATCGGCCGCAGCCTGACACGCGGCCGGCGAGCGCTGACTTAAAGTTCCGTTTCGGCGGGCCGCATGTTGAAGGGTTCATCATGGCGAGGTGCGATGGCTCGGTATCGGTGGTGGCGTTCGATGTGGACGCCGAGCCATTCTGGTTATTGGGCGGGCGGAGTGATGAGAAGTGAGTTTTTCGCTGCTTGCGGCAAGTCATAAAGCTCAAACGAGCAGCGTATAAGCGAGTCCTGCGGCGCAGCTGGCGGACAGGACGGTGAGCATGCCGATCTTATAGCGGAACATGGCGACAAAGGCGGCGATGCTGATCGCGACGGCGACAGGGTCGACGGTTCGCCAATCGGGAATCAACAGTCGCAGCGGGCCGAGCGTTTGTTCGTCGACGGTCTCGAAGAGCACGTGCAAGGCGAACCAGATCGACAGGTTGAGGATGACGCCGACCACGGCGGCGGTGATTGTGGAGAGGGCGGCGTTCAGGGCCTGGCGGCCGCGGAGTTGCTCGATGTACGGGGCGCCGAGGAAGATCCAGAGGAAGCAGGGGGCGAAGGTGACCCAGGCGGTGATGATCGAACCGGCGACTCCAGCCGCGAGCGGCGAGAGCTCACCCGGGTGGCGGTAGGCGCCCATGAAGCCGACGAACTGGACGACCTGGATCAGCGGTCCGGGCGTCGTCTCGGCCATGCCGAGGCCGTCGAGCATTTCGCCCGCCTCGAGCCAGTGGTGCTTTTCGACCGCTTCCTCGGCGACGTAGGCGAGCACCGAATAAGCGCCGCCGAAGGTGAACATGGCCGTCTTGCTGAAGAAGAGAGCCTCCTTGGCGTACACGCTTTCGCGGCCGGCGTACCAGAGGACGGCGGCGACTGGGCCCCACCAGATCAGGAGCCAGATCGTGAGCACGCGCAGCGTGCGGCCGAGCGCGGGGCGGGTTGCGGCGGCATCGTCGCGGAGGACGGTGCCGCCGTTGGGATCGTCTTCAGTGTTGGCCTGATGGCTTTTGATGACGACGAAGGTTTCTGGAAAAAGCTTGCCGCCGACGTAGCCCAACAGGGCGGAGCAGAGCACGATCAGCGGGAAGGGAATCTCGAGGAAGAAGATCGCGACGAACGCCGCCGCGGAGATGGCGACCATGACGCCGTTCTTCAGCGCGCGGCGGCCGATGCGGAAGACGGCCTCGACGACGACCGCGACGACGGCTGGCTTCAAGCCGTAGAAGACGCCTGCGACCAAGGCGACGTCGTGGTAACCGGCGTAGAGGATGCTGAGGGCGAGGATGCTCAGGAATCCCGGGAGCACGAACAGCAAGCCGGCGACCAGGCCGCCGGCGGCGCCGTGGAGCAGCCAGCCAATGTAGATCGAAAGCTGCTGCGCCTCCGGCCCGGGCAGCAGCATGCAGTAGTTGAGGGCGTGGAGGAAGCGCGACTCGCTGACCCAGCGCTTTTCCTCGACCAGGATGCGGTGCATGACCGCGATCTGCCCGGCTGGGCCGCCGAAGCTGAGGGCGGCGACGCGCAGCCAGGTGAGGAGGGCTTGGCGGAACGATGGGTGTGGGCAGTCCGCCACGGGCTCGGCCATGGAGATTGGCAGCGCCTCGGTTACCGATGACATGGGTTCTCGTCCTGATCGAATGCGTGCAATGTAGGAGTTTCGCGGAAAAAATACACAGCCGCCGGCGGCGGGATGTCGAATGAACCGGGCCGGCGGACTGTCGAGATGCAGATTCCGACTCCCTCCATATTTAGGCGAGCCATTCAGGCTCGGCGCCCGGCCAGGATGGCCGGGCTATCCAGGCCGGCGCTATTTCTGCTCCGGACCTGGTAACGAGCTGTGCGTATTGGCGGATGTCGATGTCCGCGCTAATCGACCTCACGGATCTATCGCCGAAGGCGTGGCGCCAAAGGGCTGTCCGATTACCTGCGGGGCCCTGCTCCATGTGTGCTCATTGCTGGCGTCTAGCGGGAGGTGGCCGACCACGCTGCCGGGCTGCTATGGGACGCGGTCGCCGAGGCGGTGGTCGAGGATGCGTTTCACGATTCGCCGATGCTGCTGTGCCCGGAGGCCAACCAACGGTATCGGTGGAACTGGCTCGCCCGGCCGACGCCCGTCTGAACCGAGCCGGTGGGGCGCTGGCCTGACAAATAGTTCTTGCCGAAGAGCGAAATGTCCGAAGTGAGCGTTTCGACGGCAAATCCCGGCCAGAATGTGAGTTGCGCGCCGGGCCCCTGGCCATTTGCGGTTGCATCCGGGGCGATGGCCGCTAAATTGGTGGGGATCGTAAATCTGTTTAGTCACTAAGGTTCTGTAGTAGGAAGAGTTGTAGCACTCAGGGCGTGCAAGAAGAAATCTGGATGCGGCGCCGATAGAGCGACGCGATGGGTGGCGCCCCCGGCGCGCCCGACGGACTCGGCCGTGCCTTGAACGCTAGCGACAGAAACACGCGGAAAGTACAGATGTCAGTCACGAAAGAGCGCAAAAGCGAGTTGATCGGGGAGTTTGGTCGATCGGAGAGCGACACGGGTTCGCCGGAGGTCCAGATCTCGATCCTGACCACCCGCATTGCGGAGATGACTAAGCATCTGCAGCTCCACAAGAAGGATTTTGCCAGCCGCCGCGGCCTGCTGGGCATGGTCAGCCGCCGGCGCCGTCTGCTGGATTACGTGAAGCGCCACAATCCGCAGTTGTACCTCGATCTGTTGCGGCGTCTGGATATCCGCAAGTAGCGCGGCGGGCGAGCGTTCGCCGTCTCAGGGCGGAACCTGCCATTTGCTGCTTCGCGCTTGTGGTCTTGGCGGCCACTGTTTTGTCGGGAGGCCCATCGTAGCGCGCTCCGCTGGCGCGTCGCGGCTAACTCTTGCTTGCGTAGGGGCAGTCGCTTCGGGAAGGCCCCCCGGGCGGGGTAACTTCTCAACAGCATTTTGCCGGCCAACTGCTACCGCTCCCAACCAAGTAGGAAGAGAAAATTGAATCGTATTCGCGTTGAAAAGAAGATTGGTAAAAGCACATTCTCGTTCGAAACGGGCGCCCTGGCCAAACAGGCTGCCGGCGCCGTCCTGGCCAAGTATGGCGACACGGTCGTGCTGGTGGCCGCGGCGACCGACAAGCCGCGGGCCGGCATCGACTTCTTCCCGCTGACCTGCGACTACCGCGAGCGGACGGCCGCGGCCGGCAAATTTCCGGGCGGCTTCATCAAGCGCGAGGGCCGGCCGACGACCAAGGAAACGCTCACCGCGCGGCTCATGGACCGACCTATCCGGCCGCTGTTCCCCGAAGGGTTCAACGACGAAGTTCAGATCCAGGCGTTTGTCATGTCGAGCGATCGGCAGACCGACGGCGACGTGCTGGCGATGAACGGCGCCGCAGCGGCGCTGGGCATTTCGGAACTGCCGTTCCAAGGGCCGCTGGCCTCGGTGCGGTTGGGGCGGGTCGACGGCAAGTTCGTGCCGTTCCCGACGCAGGACGAGCTCGAGGTGAGCACGCTCGACCTGATCGTCTCCGGCACGCGCGAGGCGGTGCTGATGATCGAGGGTTTCGGCCGCGAGATCCCCGAAGACGAGATGACCGACGCGATTATGACGGCGCACAAGTACATCAAGGAACTGTGCGACCTGCAGCAGGAGCTGATCGACAAGGCGGGCAAGCCGAAAAAGGAGTTTGCGGTTCCGCCGTCGGACGGCTTGTACGACGTGCTGCGAGAGAAGTACTACGCGAAGGCCCGTGAAGCGAAGCAGACGACGGGCAAGCACGCCCGCGCCGATGCGATGCGAGCCGTGCGCGAGCAGGCGCAGGCGGAGTTCATTCCCGATCCGCTGCAGACGGAGCCGTACACGCTAGCTTCGTTCCAGAAGGCGTGGCATGACATGGAGGCGCGGATTGTTCGCGACCTCATTCAAGCCGGTACGCGCGCGGACGGTCGCGACTACAAGACGCTGCGGCCGATCGCGTGCGAGGTGGATCTGCTGCCGCGGGTCCACGGCTCGGCGCTGTTCCAGCGCGGCGAGACGCAGGCGCTGATTACCGTGACGCTCGGCACCGGCCGCGACGAGCAGCGCGTCGACGGGCTGTTCGACGAGTATTCGAAGCGGTTCATGCTGGACTACAACTTCCCGTCGTTCTCCGTGGGCGAGGTGCGGCCGATTCGCGGCCCGGGCCGGCGCGAGATTGGCCACGGCGCCTTGGCCGAGCGGAGCGTGAACCCGGTGCTGCCGGATCACGACGAGTTCCCGTACACCGTGCGGGTGATTTCCGACATTCTGGAGTCGAACGGCTCCAGCTCGATGGCCTCAGTGTGTGGCGCCACGTTGGGCCTGATGGCGGCCGGCGTGCCGATTACCAACCCTGTGGCCGGCATCTCGACGGGCCTGGTGAAGGACGGCGAGAAGTGGTGCTTGCTGACCGACATTATCGGTGACGAAGACCACTACGGCGACATGGACTTCAAGATCGCCGGCACGCAGAACGGCATCACGGGCATTCAGCTCGATCTAAAGATCGACGGCATCAGCGAGGAGATCATTCGGGCGACGCTCGCTCAGTCGCGCGAGGCGCGGATCGAAATCTTGCGCAACATGCTGTCGGCGATTCCGCGACCGCGGGATACGGTGGCCGAGAGCGCTCCGCGGCTGTTCCGCACACAGATCAATCCCGACAAGATTGGCCTGCTGATCGGCCCCGGCGGCAAGACGATCCGCGGCATTCAGGAAGAGACGGGCGTGACGATCGACGTCGAAGAAGACGGCACGGTCACCATTGCCGGCGGCGACGAGGCGACGGCCCGGGCTGGCCTGGCTCGGGTCGAGGCGCTTACCGCGAGCGTACAGGTCGGCCGGATTTACGACGGCGTCGTGACCAGCGTGAAGGACTTTGGCGCCTTCGTCGAAATCCTGCCAGGGCGCGACGGACTGTGCCACATCAGCGAGCTGGCCGAGGGGTACGTGGCCTCCGTCGGCGACGTCTGCAAGGTGGGCGACCACATGCAGGTGAAGGTGATCCTGGTCGACGAGCAGGATCGCGTGAAGCTGAGCCGCAAGGCGGCGCTTCGCGAGCTGGCGGAGAAGGAAGGCCAGCCGGTCGAGGCTTGATCAGCCTAAAACGTTGGCAATTGCAATATAAAGGCAGGCCCCTGGGGCCCGCCTTTTTACATAGGACGCCGTTGAGACAAGCTCTGCGCCATGTAGAATTGCGATAGTCCAATTGCAGAGGTCCGCGATGAGCGTCATTCGAATAGAAACGCAGATTAGCGGCGACACCCTTTATCTGCCGCAGTTAAGTGCGCTGATTGGCAAGTCGGTAGAGATCGTCGTGACTGAACTGCCAGTTCAACCGCGGGCGGAGTCGCCCGAGAAATGGGTAAGTCCTCTCGCAGGGACTGTCATTGAATATACCGATCCGTTTGGACCGGTAGTTTCTCCAACGGATTGGAAGGCGGCTCAGTGATTCTGTTGGACACACACGTTTGGGTGTGGTGGGACAGAAACCCTGATTCACTTATCGATCGACCGAGCCGAAAGGTGCTGAGATACAATTAAGCCCAGGCCAAGTCACCTGCGAGATGTGATTATGTTCGATCGAATAATTTCCGACCCTGCAATACTCGGGGGCAAGCCGGTCGTTCGGGGCACTCGGCTGAGCGTTGAGTTTTTGTTGGAACTTTTCGCGTCGGGCGCTACTCGGGGCGATATTCTCAAAAAGTATCCTCATCTAGCGCTTGCCGATATCGAGCAAGCCCTGGGATATGCCGCCGCATCGGTCCGTAACGAGATTATTTCGTCGGCAGAGGTTCCCTCGTGAAGCTAACGAGCTTTGCTCTGCTAGCTGACGAGAACATCGATCCTGAAGTAGTCGCATATTTACGTAGCTTGGGATGTGATGTCGCCGATGTGATGGAGCGCGGGTGGCAGGGCCGATCCGATGTCGAATTACTCGAAGCTGCATTCGCTGAGCAGCGTTTGGTTGTCACTCACGACTCCGACTTTGGACGTCTCGCTATACTTGGCCGGCACGATCTAATCGGGTTGGTATTCCTACGACCTGGTCACGTCGATTCAGCGTTTACGATTGGGACACTTGAGGCTCTCTTTGACCAAGAAGTTGATCTAATTCCACCGTTCATCTTGATCGCCAAGCGAACCGGCAATCGGGTTGCCATTCGCATTCGGCCGCTCTCGAACGCTTAGGTCTCAGATGTCGCCGGAAGTTTCCAACGATCCCTACGAGCGGCTGATCGCCGAGTATACGGAGATGGCGCAGCTTGCCGGGGCGCTGGCGCAT
>DASVCM010000576.1:0-3676 GCA_036381635.1 Lacipirellula sp. | reverse complement strand
CGATTGTGCTCGGCGCCGGCATGCTCGTTTACAGCCTGATGACCGACTATGAGCTTGGACTGTTCCCGACGATCTCGATGGGAACGCATTTGGCGCTGGACGCGATGAGCGGCGTCGTGCTGGCGGTTTCGCCGTGGGTGTTCCAGTTCGACGACGTCGTCTGGGCGCCCCATTTGATCGTCGGCTTGCTTGAAATCGCCGCCGCGGCGACGACCGAGCGAATCCCGCGGCACGCCCGAATCGGCCGTCGGCGGCACGCTTGATTCGCCCGTTCAACAACTGATTCTGTCCCGCATGCCCTGGGCGCGGTTCGCTGCGTCCGGGGCAGTGTTGTTAGCAGGCAAAACCCGCGCACTGCGGGGCCGCGGCTTTACGCGGAGCCGCGAATGATCGCCGGAGTCCAATGTCGTCTCGCCGCAATACAGCAGATCAGCAGAGCCAGGCTGGCAGTCGCCGCCGCGGGCTCAGGGACTACAACTGGCGCAACCGTCACTTCGCCAGCCGCCAATACGACGCCGCCTGTTCGCCAATGAGCCGCTGAACTCGCGTCTTCAATCTCGGCGCCGTTAGAATCGAGAGCCCATCCGAAGAAATAGTGCTCTCTCACGGCAGCGTCGAGGTCTTCGTAGGCGTTCCAAAGAAACCCATTAACGCCGCGGTGCGACCATGCAACGACGCGGTCGCCGTCCCAGGTGAAGCTCGGAAGCTGCGAAGCAAACGACCCCATGAAGTATTCACCGCCGGAGGCCGAGCCAAGCGTGGCGCCGGTGGCCGACTGCGTGACCGAATAGTCGAGCACGGGATAATTGATCGGATCGATCGGATCGAGGTCAAGCACGCCGCCCGTTACGAACTGGCCGGCCTCGCCCGCGAACGACCAATTCCACCTGATCTCGCCGCTGGCGTTTCCCATAGACTGCCCTGGAAAGACCGCCATGAGGAAGATCGCACTCGCGGCCAGACGGGGACCGAACGCCCTACTTGTTGCCATGATGATGCACTCCCAGGGACAATGGTGGCCATCAATTCCAGAACCGGCGGTCGAGCATGCGGTAGTTCACCGCCTCGGCGACGTGTTCCTGGCGAATGTCGTCAGAATCGTCGAGATCGGCGATCGTGCGGGCGACGCGCAAGATCTTGTCGTGAGCCCGGGCCGACAGGCCCTGCTCGTTGACGCTCGACTCCAACAGGTCGCGGCTCGCGGCGTCGAGCTGGCATACCTGTCGCACCTGCCGGCTTGTCATTTGGCCATTGGTCTGCTTGGCTGAGCCACGGAACCTATCCGCTTGCCGTCTTCGCGCCGCCTCGACCTGCTCGCGCATGATGGCGCTATCGGTGCCGCGCGGGCCGGCGGAGAGTTCCTTGAACGGCACGGCGGCGACTTCGATATGGATGTCGATGCGGTCGAGCAACGGTCCCGACATCTTGCTCATGTACCGCTCAATCTGCGGCACACTGCAGTGGCACTCGCGGCGCGGGTCGTTGCGGTAGCCGCACGGGCAGGGGTTCAGCGAAGCGATGAGCATGAAGTCGGCGGGAAAGTCGGTCGCGCGGAGCGCGCGGCTGATCGAAACCGTGCCGTCTTCGAGCGGCTGCCGCAGTACTTCGAGCGTCGTGCGATTGAATTCCGGCAGCTCGTCGAGGAACAGCACGCCGTGGTGCGCCAGGCTGATCTCGCCCGGCGCCGG
The DNA here is from genome assembly GCA_036381635.1 of Lacipirellula sp. GTDB lineage: Bacteria > Planctomycetota > Planctomycetia > Pirellulales > Lacipirellulaceae > Lacipirellula. Next base: position 1,988 of record DASVCM010000576.1, on the reverse strand, counting down.
CGTCGAGCCGCCGCCCACCAGGCCGGCGTTGCTGATCGTATGGTGCGGAGAGCGGAACGGCCGGCGAACCATCAGCGGTTTGCCCGGCGGCAGCTTGCCCATCGCGCTGTAAATGCGGCTGGTCTCGATCGACTCCTCGGCGGTCAGCCGCGGCAGGATCGACGGCACGCGCTTGGCGAGCATTGTCTTGCCGGCGCCCGGCGGGCCGACCATCAAGAGGTTATGGGCGCCGGCGGCGGCGATCATCACGGCCCGCTTGGCCATCTCCTGGCCGCGGACGTCGGCGAAGTCTTCTTCGTAGCGGCCGAGCTCTTCGAACAACTGCTCGACGCGCGACGGCGCCGGCTCGATCGCAAGCTGCTCGATGAGGAACGCGGCGGCCTGCGTGAGGCTTTCGACGGCGATCACTTCGATCCCTTCAACGACGGCGGCCTCGGCGGCGTTCGCACTCGGAACGATCAGCCCGCGGAGCGTATCATGCCCGCGTCGGCGGACCTCCGAGGGCATGCCACTCGCGCCTGAGGTGATGCCGGCGGCGGCCATCGCCATCGAGAGGGTGCCTTTCACCGGCCGCATGCCGCCGTCCAGCGCCAGCTCGCCGACGATCGCATACCGCTCGAACAGCTCGGAGCTGATCTGCCCGCTCGCGGCGAGCAGCCCCAGCGCCACCGGCAGATCGAACGACGAGGCTTGCTTCGGCAGCTCGGCCGGGGCCAGATTGATCACCACGCGATTAGCCGGCAGCACGAAGCCGCTGTTGACCAGCGCCCGCTCAATGCGATGGATGCTTTCCTTCACGGCCTGCTCGGGCAGGCCGACCAGCACCGTCTTCGGCAATGCCGACGGCGAGACGTCGACCTCCACTTCAACGGGCAGCGCGTCGATCCCCAGCAGGCTGAAGGTGTGCAGCTTGGCAAGCATGGGCGGCTAGTTTAGCACAGTCGTCGAGCTGTGTAGTTTTGGGATTTTTGGGCCTGGTACGGATGGAGTACACGGGGGGGCGCCGTCCCAAAATTCGCCGATGGCGGCAGCGAAGGGGCGAATTCCTGGGGGAAAACGGCAAAACCGGCAAGATGCATTTTGGACTGAGGCCATGGGGCGGCGCCCCAAAAAGGGAGCGGCCGCAATTTCGGAAGCGGTAAATCTCGGGCCATTGTTTTGGGCTTTATGGGACTGGCATGTAGAGGAGCAGGGGCATATTTGGGGTCTCCGCCGCACGACAGCGTGGCGGGGGCGAGAGTCAGAGCGTTGCCGTGGCTTGCCATGAGAATGCTGTGTCAGCGAAACATCGGGTAGGACGTGCAGTCTCGTCGAACTTAGCAGAACGAGTGGCCACTTTCAGCAAGAAGTTCTGGGAAAGTAGCTGGGGTCTCGGCCAGCCGTGGGGAGAGGAAAATCACTCGCGCAGAGACGTAACTGGAATGCCACGCGGGGTGAGAAGCCGGAGCCGGCGATCGATGCTGACCATGGACCGTCTGGATGAACGGCGCTTAATATACAATCCAGTAGTCGTATGTTTTCACGCCCAACTCGTCGCAGCGGTCGGCTACCTCAGGCGCGTAAATCGCGGAGTACGCTTTCGCCGGCGGACGTTGCCAGATGCTGTCGATCCAGCCTACGGGGAGTTTAACGTCGACGTCCATGGCTTGAAGGGCGTCGACCTGATGTTGCATGCGCGCGCGTCGCCAATTATTTGCGCCCAGCAAAGCGGCGAGGGCCGCCGTCAGGAGCAGCGATGCAGCGAGACTGAATCGAAGGCGGCGCATGGAGAAGTTATCAAGGGCGAGTTAATTGCATTCTCTCCGCTTAAAGGCGATTTGCCGGCAATCTATGTGATCCGGGCGTCATGCTCAATGCCGAGCAGGCAAGGGAATTGGAGCGCCCGTCATTGAACAATGCCTCGGCCTTGACGCTACCTACCCACGCCACCTATGCTCCCGCCCCCCCTTTTTTTGCGGAGCAATGCCGTATGCTTTCCCGCCTCACCG
>DASVCM010000575.1:0-2013 GCA_036381635.1 Lacipirellula sp. | reverse complement strand
GGCCCGTCGGTCGCAAGGCGGGCTTCGGCTCGCCGCTTTCCTTATTCCAAAGCGTTCGCAGGTGATCGAACTCTTGCTTGTCGTCGTTCCACACGCAGAGACCGCTCTCATAGCCGTCCATCGGCGGCTTGATCTTGGCGTAATGACCGACGAGCCGCTGCTGGCCGGTCTTGTCAGGCAGGCTGACGTACCCGGTGATCCAGGTCGGCCCGGGCCCCGGCATCGGGGCAACGCCGCGCGGGACGCCCTTGTTGTCGCGGAAGTAATCGAACTGCAAGGCGATGGGAGGCTCGAAGCGGTCGAGCGGCTGCGGCTGGCTGGTGGCGCTACTGCTGTCGAAAATCCCTAGCGGGTAGCGCGGCAGATCGGTGTCGCCCCAGAGCCAATACCGCTTACCGCGGTAGACGGTCGATTGGACCGTGTCGCAGCCGAAAACGCCGGACTCCTGCCAGTCGGCATACTCGCCCAGCTTTTGCGCTTCGGCGAAGATGCCGCCCCCGGTAATGCGGCCAAGGCGTTTGGCGATGATTTTGCGTTCAACCTCTACTCGGACGGTCTCGCCCGCTTTGGGCGTGATGCGGACGCCGCTGTTCCCGAAACCGTCGCGGCGAGCGTAATAGCCGTGGCCCGAAACGGTGAACCACGTTTCGCGGTTAAACAGCTCGGGTTGATCGATGGCGATCACTCCCGCATTGTCGCTGACCAAGACGACATCGTGCGTGGTGCGAAACTCTACAAGAGGGACGGGCCAGCCGTTTTCCTTGTCGACCACCTCGACGCGGCAGGGAGCAGCGCCGCCGGCCATGTCGACGACGCAGAACGTCGCCAGCAGGGCTTGTAGAATGATGGGGACGATGCGGCGAAGCGCTGAACCGTGCATGTTCTCGAGTCCCTGCTAGAGCTCTACTTGGGCTCCGATCTCAACAACGCGGCCGGCCGGCAAATGGAAGAACAACGTGGCAGGCTGTGAATTTCGCGACATGAATGCGAACAGGCTCTCGCGCCACAACGCCATGCCCGGGGTCGCTTTGGCCACGAGCGTTTCGCGGCCGAGAAAATAGCTTACCGATTCGACGTCGAACTTGCGGCCCACGCAGGCTGTAGGCGTGAGGTCGCGCGGCACGTTCGGTTCTTCCATGAAGCCGTAGTTGAGATAAATGCGGTAGAAGCCCTCGCCAATCTCTTCGACCTCAATTCGCTCGCTCGGTCCAACATACGGTGCGTCGGCGGTCTGCACGCCGAGGATGATGTTGCACTCGTGGAGCACGTGGTTGTGGGCCACATTCAGCCGCAGCGCCAGCGGCGTGCCAAGCGGATTGCCGGACATGAAGACCGCGGCGCCGGGGACGCGAACCGGCGGGTTCGACATCTGCTCAGCGACAAATAGCTCGGTCGAGAGCATCGACGCCCGCAAGCGCGCCGCCAGGAGCTGACGACCGTCGCGCCAGGTGGTCATCATGATGAAGATGGCGCCGGCAATAACCAGCGGAAACCAGCCGCCGTGAAACAGCTTCAACATGTTGGCGCCGAAGAACGCCAGGTCGATCGTAAGAAAGAATGCCGCGAACGGCAGCGCCAGCGGCAAGCTCCACTTCCACCGGTCGCGCGTAAGCCGATAGAAGAGCGTCATGGTCACCACCATCGTGATCGTAATGGCCAGACCATACGCCGCCGCAAGGTTGCTGGATGAGCGGAAGCCGAGGATCAAGGCGAGGCTGGCGAGGGCCAACGCCCGGTTCACGGCAGGAATGTAGATCTGCCCAAACTGCTCGTGCGACGTGTGTTCAATCCGCAGTCGCGGACAATAGCCAAGCTGGATTGCCTGTAGGGTGAGCGAAAAGGCGCCGGTGATGACGGCTTGTGAGGCCATGACTGCCGCGAGCGTTGCGATGGCAATCAGCGGGTACAGGGCCCAACCGCTCACCATGTGAAACAGTGGATGGACTTGCGCCGAATGGTCGCGGAGCAGCAGCGAACCTTGGCCGAAGTAGTTCAGCAGCAACGACGGAAACA
>DASVCM010000574.1:0-7809 GCA_036381635.1 Lacipirellula sp. | reverse complement strand
AGAATAGGAAATAGCCTCACGCAAAGGCGCAAAGCTCGCAAAGAACGGCAATAAATGGTTCTTTTAGAACACTAATCAACACTAATCTTCGCTAATCGGATCAGTGCAGATTAGCGAAGATTAATGTTGCGACTTTCTCTTGCATTTCTTCTTTGCGAGCTTTGCGCCTTTGCGTGAGGCTACTTTGATTTATCCCCGGGACGATAGCTTCGCACCGCATGGCGCTCCACCTGTTGCTCGGTGAAGTGCTCGGGCTTCATCTGCTGCTTCGACATAAGCTCCGCCTGGTCCGCATAGTGCGGCGAAGTGGGCGCGCCGCTCACGCCGAAGGGGACAAGGCTCGCACCGCGGACGCCTTGAGAGGCGAACTCCCACGCCGCCATGTACGACGCGCCGGCCAGGCCGTAGCGTCGTCGCTGCGTAATCGCGAACGGCAAGACAATGCTCGGCGAATAGTACTGCGTAAACGCCACCCCCATGGGACCATGGCCGCCGATGCACGGCAGGCTGTGGCGGGAGTCGCGAAACCGGGCGTCGGTCAGGTCGGCGACCCGCGCGATGCGCTGCGTGCGGAAGACATTGCCGTAAGGAACGCGCCAATCACCATGCAAGTCCGCCAGCGCATCGGCCGCGCGCGGGAGGGCCAGCAGTTGCTCCGCCGCGTCGTTCTGAAACTGCGCTCGCATCGTCTCGCCGGGATAGCGTGGGCCATACATCAGCTCATACCAGGCGCTGCAGAGCGTCGCCGCGGTGGATTCAGCCGTGATGCGGCCGTCCCACGCGAGCAAGTGGTCGAGATACGGTTTGACCTGCTCGGCCGCCCGCGGATCGTCGGCGCGAAGCTGCTCGAGCTGCTTGGCGTAGCGAGGGAGTTCGTGTCGCGCCCAGTAGACCTCCGTATCGAACGCCGCCTTCTGCCAGTCTTCGAAGCTGATCTTGTGGATGCGGCGCAGGATTTCCAATGATCGTAATGAGCGGCGGTTGCGGACCTCGCCGTCGCCGATCATGTACCGCGGAAACTTCTCAGCCAGCGGGTTAGCGCCGTCGGTGACCATGAACGGGGTGGAGTTGCAGTTCTGCAGGAAGCCGGCGCCGGGGTTGAGCACCTGCGGCAACTCGTCGAGCTCATGAATCCCCAGCCACTCGGCGGCCGGGTCGGCGCCGTCGACCGGTTCGGACCAGTTGAACTTCGGATTTCGCCGCGGCACGCGACCGTTGTAGAGATACCACGTGTTGCCGTCGCAGTCGGCGTAGATGAGATTCATGAACAGCATCTGCATTGGCGCCAGCGCCGTGCGGAATTCGTCCAGGTTGCGCGCGCGCACCATCCGCAGCGCCTGCCGCATGGGGACCGCCTCGAACAGGCCGGAGATCTGCGCGGCGAGGTAATGCTGATCGTCCTCGCGCTGGACGATTGGCCCGTGATGCGTCTTGCGGAAGACGTACTTGCGGTCGTCGATGCCCCGGCCGTGGCGGACGCGGATCGTTTCACTCCATTCCTCGGCCAGCCGCCACTGGCCGTCGTACCGGTAGGCCAGCGGCTCGTGCGAATTGCTGAACTCGACGCGCCACGTGTCGGCGATGTCGGGCTGGTTGGTTACGAGCGTCCAGCCGAGGCGATCGTTGTGGCCCATCGCCGGCATCGGGCTGCCGTAGAACCCCGCGCCGATGAAATTCCACGGCTGGCCGTCGACGCCCCCTTTGCTCACGAGGTGGGCCTCCATGAGCTGCGAGAAACCGAACCATGGCATGTGTGGGCTGGCGAGCAGCATGGGGCTGCCATTCGCCGTGCGGACGCCGCTGACGGCCCAGCCGTTGGAGCCGGTTGCCGCCCAGATCTGCGGATTCCTTCGCGGGAGGAAGTCGCTCGTGAGTCCGGTCGCGCGAAAGCAAAGCTCCAGCGCCACGTGGCGATAATATGCCAGCACGTGCCACGGCTCGAACTCGGTGATCAGCCGCGGCCGCACGTCGGGATGCGTCGCGAGATAGTGGTTGATGCCGGCGACGAACGCGGCGTAGAGCCGGCGAGACGTGCGGTCGAGCGCCGGAAAGTCGCGCCGGCTACGCGGCACGATTTCAAACGCACGATTGAGAAGGTCGGAGTTGAGTCCCTGCGGGCCGTGGACCTCGCTGTAGCGGCCCAAGGCGAGGATGTAGACGTCTTCGACCTGCCAGAAGTAGTCCTCGGCCTGAACGTAGCCGAAGCCGAAGATCGTGCTTTCATCGTCTTCGCCGACGATGTGAGCGAGGCCATAGTCGTCGCGGTAGATGGTCACGCGCTGACGGAGGTCTTTGGCGGTTGGGAGCGGATCCTCCTCGGCGTGCGACGGCTCGGCGACACTGAAGCTGGCAAGAATGCTAGCAATGAGGAGTGTTCGTCGCATAGTACTGTCTTTGTTCCGATGCGCCCGCGAGCGAGACAGTGTAGTCCTCTCGCTCCGCGAGAGGATGTCATCTCGCGGAGCGAGATGGCTAAACTGGCCTCACGACGACGCGGCCGTGGGACTTTCCGGCGAGCATCTCCTCAACCGCGGCGGGCAGCCCGCGAAAGTCCACCTCACGGCGCACGAGGTCGAGGCAATCCAGCTTCCACTCGGAGGAAAGCTTACGCCAGATTTCCAGTCGCGGCTCGTACGGGCACTTCGCCGAGTCGATGCCGTAGAGGGTAATTCCCCGCAGCAGGAAGGGATAGACGGTGGTTGGCAATTGATCGCCAGCCACGAGGCCGCAGGCGGCGACGCAACCGCGGTATGCCGTGGAGCGCAGCAGCGTGTGGAGGACGTTGCCGCCGACGGCATCGATCGCGGCGGCCCAGCGGGTGCTAAGCATGGGCCGCTCCGAGCGGTCGTCGACCTCATTGCGCGGCAGCACGCGCTCGGCGCCGAGTCGCTTCAGTAGATCTGCTTGCCGGGGCTTGCCGGTGATGGCGACCACGCGATAGCCGAGCTTCGCCAAGAGCGCCACCGCCAGGCAGCCGACGCCGCCGGTGGCGCCGGTGACGATGATCTCGCCGTCGTCGGGTTTGACGCCGTGATTGATGATCCGCTCGACGCACTGCGCCGCGGTGAAGCCGGCGGTACCGTAGGTCATGGCGTCTTCGGCGGTCAGCCCGGCCGGCAATCGCACGATCCAGTTCGCGGGTACGCGGACATATGCGCTCCAGCCGCCCCAGTGTTCGGCGCCGAGGCCGTATCCCGTAACGAGCACTGGGTCGTTCAGGACGAAGTCGGGCGAATCGCTCTCGACGACCTGCCCCGCACAGTCAATTCCCGGGATGTGCGGCAGCGATTTCACGACGCCTGGATGGCCACGGCAGGCCAGCGCGTCTTTGTAGTTGAGCGAGGAGGCGGTCACGCGAATGAGCACCTCGCCAGGCGGCAAGTCGCCCTGCGAGATCTGCTCGGCGCCGTAGGAGACGTCGCCCGCGTCGTCGCGGCGTACGATCACGCAATGGAAGCGGGCAGCGGCTGTCATCACGGGAGGACTGAAATCCTAGTTGTCGTTGCCAGGTTGTCCGCCTGTCGGCAGCTTCTCTCGCTGCTGACGGAGATACGCGCCTGCGGCGATCTCAGTTCCATCGTTGAGGCGGATCAGGTAGTCCTCGCCGGTTGTAGACGACTTCGACGCAAGCTCGTCGATGAATTGCTCAGCCGTCTGGATCTTGTCCCCGGCAAAATCCCATTTGCGCTGCAGGTGCTCCGCTGCTTCGACGGCCGTGTGTTCCTCGCCGTTACGAATAAAGACGGCGCCTTCGAGCGAGCGGATGTGAGCGATGAGCTGGCGAATTTGCGCGGCTTCGCTTGGAGCGCTGGCATTATCGGGCGTGTCGGTGGAATGCGTCGTTTCACTGGTGCTCTCTTTCGCTGATGAATCGCCGGCGTCGGGCGGCGGCTGGTCGTCAAGCACCAGCAGCGCCGAGTCGTCGCCGATTAACTCATTGCTCAGGGTTTGCAGCGTAAGGTAGTAAGTGCGCCCCTTGAAATCGAAGGATGCTGACTCGCCCTCCTCAAGCGACTTCGGCGCCAGTAGCGGCTCGCCGTCGCTGCTGGCGAGCGACGCCATCACCTGGCCGCGGGTGATGTCGTCGATCGTCACCTGCACGGCGCCCTCGGAGCCGGGGACAGCCGTCGTCGTCCGCTGCGTCAGCACCATCGAGACGGGCAATTCAGCGACGAACGGCGGCGGCGAGGGCGGGGCCTTCTGCGCCGGCGGGGGCGGCTGGTCCTTCGGACAGCCGAACAGCAGCAGCAAGGCAATTGCCGCGCCGATCGTGATGAGGGATAAGGTTCTCATCAAGGCGTACTCGTGTATGTTCAGCTCTTCGCGAGCTCGACCGGCAGCGCGTCGATCTTCGCCGCGAGGATGAAGTCGTTCTCGCTGAGCCCGCCGATGGCGTGCGTCCAGAGTTCAACCGAGACGTTTCGATATCCTTCAATGTGGAGGTCCGGGTGATGGTTGTCCTCTTCGGCGAGCCGCGCGCACTCGTTAAAGAACCGCATGCCGGCCATGAAGTTCTTAACCTTCCAGTCCTTGCGGATGCGCTGGCCGTCGTGGGTCAGCCGCCAGCCGTCGAGGGCGGCAAGCTGTTCGCGGGCTTGCTCAAGCGTGTAGGGATCGACGCCTCCTTCGCAGGGGAGGCACTTTTTCTCGCGCAGTTGAGTCGGTGATTGGGCGGACATGGCGGTACTCGCGTATGGTAGGGGATCGCCTGGCAGAGATAATTATTGAGGATTCGTTCGTGCAGTTCAAACCTGCTCACTTTGCCCGATAGCGGGAAACTTGAACAACGGCAAAACCATATCGGATCTGGTCCCCTTCCATGATGAATAGCGAAAATACGCCGCACATTCAGAATCGCGTGCAAGCCGTCGAGGAACGGCTGATGTTTCAGCAGCGGCTGCTGGACGAGCTGAACGAGGTGGTGCTCGGCCAGCAGAAGCGGCTCGACGATCTAGTTCGGCAAATCGGGAAGCTTGCCGACGCCCTACAGCGGCTGGCGGACGCGTCTCCTGGCGGCGAACTGCCGCACGAAAAGCCCCCGCATTATTAGTAGCCGGCTCAAGGCATTTTGGAGGAGCCTGTCCGCTTAGCTTGGAAATGGCGGAGTTGGCAGTCGCTCAGAAGTGAGCCGGACGTGGGAAGGACCCGCTTCGGCGTACGTCCAGCGCGCCGTGCATCTCGCCGCAGCCGCGGAGGCTGTGTAAGCTATGCTTTCTGGTCGAACCTGCAGCCCTCTGCTTGCGTCGAACTTTCATAGGCGCCTCGCCGGCTCACGGTCTCTCGCCCTCGCATCGAAGATACACACCATGGTCATGTCGCGATTTCTCTGCGCCGTTTTCTTCGCCTGCTTATTCATGCTGACTTCACCTCGGCCGGTTGTGGCGACCGAGGCCGGTCAAGTTTGTCGCTACTGCGGGCGAGCGCACGGCGCCTTGCCGATGCCCGGCGAGGTGGAAAGCCCCAACGGCCGCCAGTACGCTCCCGATCGGCAGGTCGACGTGCTGCACATCAAGCTGGATGTGACGCCGGATTTCAAAGAGCACACCGTCTCAGGGTCGGCGACGCTGCGGTTCGCACCCATCTCGGAGCCGCTCGAGTCGCTGCGGCTGGATGCGGTCAATCTCGATGTTCGCGAGCTGAACTCATCGCGCAAAGTGCGAGATCACTCGAACGACGGCCGGAAGCTGACGATCGTGTTTGAAGAGCCGATTCCCGTCGGCGAGGAGGCGTCGGTCGAGATCGAATACTCCGCCGAGCCGGTGCAGGGGTTGTACTTCCGCACGCCGGAGATGGGCCTGCCGGAGGGAGATACGCACTGCTGGACGCAGGGCGAGCCGCACGAGGCCCGGCACTGGTTCCCCTCGTTCGACTATCCGAACGAGCGATCGACTACCGAGATCATCTGCCATGTGCCGCAGGACATGACGGTCGTCTCCAACGGCAAGCTCGTCGGCGAGACCGACGAGGCGGACGGAATGAAGGCCGTCCACTGGCGGCAAGAGAAGCCGCATGTGACGTATCTCATCTGCATGGTCGCCGGCTACTTGGAGAAGCTGGAAGGCAAGCACGGCGGCGTTCCGCTGGCGTTCTACACGCAGCCGTCGAAGGCCAAGTATGCGGCCAACGCCTTCCGCGACACGGCCGACATCATGGCGTTCTTCGAAGAGGAGATCGGCGTTCCCTTTCCGTGGCACAAGTACGCTCAGGCGACCTGCGCCGACTATCACTGGGGCGGGATGGAGAACACGACGATCACGACGCTCACGCAGCGGACGATCAACGCGGACGAAACGGAGAACGTGCGCACGAGCCGGTCGCTCGACGCCCATGAGATGGCCCATCAGTGGTTCGGCGACTACGTGACCTGCAAGGACTGGAGCCACCTCTGGCTGAACGAGGGGTTCGCGACGTACTACGCGCTGCTGCACGAGCGGCATCAGTCCGGCCAGGACGCGTTCAACTATGGCCTGTATTTGGACCTTCGCGACGACATCTTGCCGCAGGCCAAGGACCTGCGGCCAATTGCTTACCGCGAGTACAAGGACCCGCGGGAGCAATTCGACTTCCGCAATTACCCCAAGGCAAGCTGGGTGCTGCACATGCTTCGCAATCTCGTCGGCGAGGATTTGTATCGGCAGGCGGTGCGCACTTATCTGAATCGTCACGCCCTATCGAGCGTGGAAACCGAGGATCTGCGCGAGGCCTTTGAGGAAGTGACCGGCCAGCCGCTCGACAAGTTCTTTGACCAGTGGATTTACCACGGCGGGCTGCCGAAGCTGAAGATTACCTACCGCTGGCTGGCGGAGGACAAGCTGGCCCATGTCACGATCGAGCAAACGCAAGAGACGGGCGACAAGGTGCTATTGTTCGAGCTGGATACCAAGCTGCGGTTTGTGGTCGACGGCAAAGACGTCGACGAGCCGATCACGATCGACGGCCGGCGGCACGACTTTTATGTGGCCCTGCCGGAGGAGCCGGAGATTGTTCGGTTCGATCCGGAGTTCACCGTGCTGGCGCGGGTGGAATTCGAGAAGTCCGACAAGATGCTGCGGGCGCAGCTCAAGAACGATAAGGACGGCATCGGCCGGGTGCTCGCCTGCGACGAGCTCGCCGAGCGGAAGACCAAGGCGAATGTGAAGGCGCTCGAGGAAGCCCTCTATAAGGACGAGTTCTACGGCGTCCGCTGCGAGGCGGCCGCCGCGCTGCGCAAGATTCACACGCCCGAGGCGATTCATGCATTAGTGAAGTCGAAAGAACAGCCCGACGCCCGGGTGCGCAATCGCGTGGCGGAGGAGCTGGCGAAGTGCTACCACGAGGACGTGCATAAGCGACTGGCGGAGATCATCGACGAGGAAAAGAACCCGGCAATCGTCGCCTCCGCTTTGAAGGGCTTGGTCAATTATCAGGGGAAAGAATCGTCGGCGGCAGTGCGCAAAGCGCTTAAGAGCGAGACGTGGAGCAACGACCCTGTTCGCTCCGCCTTCCAGATTGTGCGTGACATGAACGACCCGTCGCTCGCCGAGGACCTGATGCGGGTGATCAAAGAGCGTGAAGAGGAACTCGACCCGCGCGACGTTGCTGAGGGAATGACGTCGCTGGCGAAAATTTCGCAACGCGGCAAGCGGCAGCAGGCGGCGTTCGACTTCCTCGCCAAGTACCTCAATCATCCGCGGCAAGTGCTGCGCGGCGCCGCATTACTTTCATCTGCCGTTGGTCGTCGGCCCCGATGGCCGACGGCTGGCCAAACGGCACGGCGACACGCGCATTAGCCAGTACCGCGTCATGGGCGTTCCGGCCGCGGGCATTATC
>DASVCM010000573.1:0-11072 GCA_036381635.1 Lacipirellula sp. | reverse complement strand
GGTTGCAACTAGCATACCAGGGAATCCCCTCTAACGGCGCCCGGCGCGGCTGTTGGTGAAAAGGGAACAGCGACTGCAGTCGCGATTCCGCGCATTTCAAAAACTTTTCTAGAGCCGGACGCTCTGACCGGTGCGTCGCTGTGCGACGCCAAATTTCTCCACTTAATCTTCGGAGGTCACATGGCAAAAGAACGTCTCGACCTAGATCAAGACCTGCGCTTTCAGCGCCGCGAATGGCGACTGCAACGCGTGGGTTGGTTTTTGTGGATCGCGCTTATCGCCGCCGGCCTCGCCGGAGCCGTCGGACCGGGACCGATCAGCAGCCAGCGTCTCTCGACATCCGACGGCCGGCTGGCAGTCGAGTACGAGCGCTTCGTCCATCGCCACTATCCCACCGAACTCCGGCTCTCCATCGAGCCCGAGGACGAGCAAGACAAGTCGCTCCGTGTCCGAATTTCGCAGACGTTGCTTGATCGCATCAAAATCGCGCGAATTCATCCCGAGCCCGTTTTGTCCGAGCTGACGGCCGACGGCGTCTGGTTCGAATTCGGGCGCCAGCCGGGCGCGGAGCGCGTAACCGTCGTGTGGCACATCGAACACGACAAGATCGGCCGCGGCGCCGGCCAACTGCAACTCGCGGGCAGTCAACCGCTGAGCATTCCTTTCTTTGTCTATCCCTAAGGGAGGCGAACGATGGATTCCATTTTGCGCGGCGCGGCCACCTACCTGATTGTGTGGCTATTCTTCCGCATCTCGGGCAAGCGCTCGCTGTCGGATGCCACAACCTTCGACGCGGTGCTGCTGCTCATCCTCAGCGAAACGACCCAGGCGGCGCTGCTGGATGATAACAACTCGATGACAAACTCGGTGCTGCTGATCGCGACGCTGCTTGGCATGGACATACTGCTATCGCACGTAAAGCACCGTTTCCACCGAGTCGAGCGGGTCATGGACGGCACGCCGGTCGTCATCCTCGATCGCCGCGGCATGGATCACGAAGTCATGGACAAGGAACGCATCGACCGCGAGGATATCCTCGCGGCGGCGCGGAGCCTGCAAGGCATTGGCAATCTGGATGACATCGAGTACGCCGTGCTCGAACCGACCGGTGAGATCACCATCATGCCAAAGCGATCGTCCGCCGCCTCAGCTTAGAACCGGTTCCAAAACCGCGGGCTAGCGCCCGGCGGCTAATTGCATTAGCCGGCACGCGCTAGCGTCTGGTTCGTCTTGAGTATTCGCAAATAGCTTATAGTGAAATCACCTGCCCTTCATTCGGACGCAACCGCACCCGACCGCTCGGGTGGGGCTCCGGCTTGTCGAGATGCGTCGACAGCACGGCGGCGCCCGAGCCGGCCTTCGGCTGGAATTCGATCGCCCCTTCGGTGAAGTTCAGCGCCACGAGCAACCGGTCGGCGTCCGTCTCGCGAACATACGACAGCACCCGCTCGTCGGCATAGTCGGGCGTGTAGTGGCCGTAGCGAATTGCCTTGCTCGCGGCCCGCAGCTCCAGCAGCCGCCGGTAGAGGTTGAGCATGCTCGCCGGATCGGCCTTTTGGGCTTCGACGTTGAGCTGTGCAACGTCCTCCGCCGCCGGCAGCCACGGCTCGCCGCTGGTGAACCCCGCGTGCGGCCCGCTCGACCACTGCATCGGCGTCCGCTGACCGTCGCGGCCGCGGCCTTTGCCGGGCATGCGGATCGCCAACTGATCCCTCGCGCGCTCCGGCGGGATGTCAACGTTGTGCATGCCGATCTCTTCGCCGTAGTACACGATCGGCGTGCCGCGCAGCGTCAAGTGGAGCATTGCCGCCACCCGCGCCTGCTGAGGTCCCAGGTTCCCCGCCACGCGCTGGTTGTCGTGACTGCCGAGAACCCAGTTGGGCCAGTGGTCGTCGGTCAAGAAACCCTCGTACCGGGCGATCATTCGCTGTATGTGAACCGCGTCCCACTTGAGGTCCAGCAGCGATGAGTTCGCCGGATGCGTCAGCCCCGAGTTGTAGTACAGCGCCAGTCGCTCCGGCGGTAGATGATTCTCGCCGATGAGAATGCGACCCGGGTACTCGCGCACCACCTGGCAGAGCTCGTGAACGATCGGCTGCAGTCCGCCAACGTCCTGCGAGAACGCCGGAAGCATGTTCCACGCCGGCCACTTGTCGTAGCTCGAGTCCTCCTGCGGCGGGCTGTCGCGCAGCCGCCGGTCCTTGTACAGGTGGACCATCGCGTCGATGCGGAAGCCGTCCACCCCCCGATCGAGCCAGAACCGCAGCACTTCCCACATCGCCGTGCGCACGTCGCGGTTCCACCAGTTGAGGTCCGGCATCTCCGGCATGAACGAGTGCATGTAGTATTGGCCCGTCGCTTCGTCGAACATCCAGTCGCTCTGTTCGTACTGGTTCGTCCAGTTGTTGGGCGGCCCGCCGCCGGGCGCCCCGTCGCGCCAGATGTACCAGTCGCGGCGCAAGTCTTCCCGCGACGACCGCGACGCTTGAAACCACGGATGCTCCGCCGACGTGTGGTTCGGGACAACGTCGAGCAGTACGTGGATGTCGCGGTGATGGGCCTCCGCCACCAGTCTGTCAAAATCCGCCAGCGCGCCGAACCGCGGATTGACGTCGAGATACTCCGCAACGTCGTACCCCATGTCGAGCATCGGCGACGGATAAATCGGCGACAGCCAAATCGCATCAACGCCGAGCCACCGCAGGTAATCGAGCCGATCGATGACGCCGGGCAGATCGCCCAACCCATCGCCGTTTGTATCGAGATAGGACGGCACGACGATTTGATAGACAGCCCCCGCCGCCCAATCGGGCACATGCGGCGGTAATTGCGGTATGTCGCCCGTGCGAGACATTGATGGTCCAGCTTCTGCCATTTAGCCGCGCTCTCTTGCCCCGCGACCCGCCGCAAGCGGCGGGGCTAAATCTATTCCTTCACGCAAACGCCTTCCGGCAAGTCAACTTTCTCCGGCGGCGCGGCGTCGCCGCGATCTTCATCCTGCAATTCACGATTAATCGCCGTCGCCGCGATCGCCCCCTCGGCGGCGGCCACAATCGCAAACTGCACATCGCCGTCCGCATCGCCGGCGAGAAACAGCCCGCACACGCCGGCGCCCTGCTTCCGCTCGGTGAGGATCATCCCGCGCTCGTCGCATTCGCAGCCCAGCATCAGCGGCAGCCGCGACCGCTGCTTCGGCGTGCTGCTGAAAAACAGGGCGTCACACTCCAGCGGCGGCCCTTTCTCAAAACAAAGCCGCTCCAGCCGCCCATCGCGACCCTCCATACGCACCGGGACGCCATCATGAATCTTAATGCCATTGCGCTGGGCGCGCTCACAGTCTTGATCGCTCACCGGTTCGCCCGCGATACAGGCCGTAACCCGGTCGGACCACGTTCGCAGCGAGAGAGCCAGGCCGACCGCCTCCTTCCCTTCGCCAACGGCCGCGAGTCGCTCGTCCCGATGCTCCCATCCGTCGCAATAGGGGCAGTGATGCGCGGTGCGGCCATAGAACTCGCGGAAGTTCTCGATGTCCGGAAGCTCGTCCCGCACGCCGGTCGCCAGCAGCAGCTTTCGCGCACGCACCGGGCGCCGGCCCTCACACGCCAGCTCATACAGGCTCGCGCCTTCGCCGCAGAGGCACACGCGATCGACTTCGGCGTCAACGTACTCGACGCCGTATTTGCGTCCCTCCTGGCGGCCCAGCTCGCGCAGCTTCGACGGCGGAATGCCGTCGTGGCCCAGGTAGCCGTGCATTTCGACGGCCGCGTAGTTCCGTCCATGGCCGTGGTCAAAGACAATCACCCGCCGCCGGCAGCGACCGAGCACCAGCGCGGCGCTCAGTCCCGCAGGCCCGCCGCCGACGATCGCTACGTCATATTGGTCCATACGAACTTGCGGTTCAGAAAGGGTGCTCACGCACGGTGAAGTCCATGCCCGCTTCGATTCCAGCGCGGCCCATAACCGGGCAACTTGCATACCGCGTGTTTCCAACGTTCTTGCAACGGCAGTCGGTTTCCACTGGTACATCGTTTGCTGATAGCACCAACCGAACCGCCACGTTCAATTCACACGAAAGGGAACTAGTTATGAGCATCACCAATCTGGAAGACCTGTTCCAGCACGACCTTCGGGACACGCTGGACGCCGAGAAGCAAATCCTCAAGGCCCTGCCCAAGATGGCCAAGGCCTGCACCAGCGACGAATTGCGCGCCGCCTTTGAAGAACACAAGGCCCAGACCGAAAAGCAGGTTGAGCGGCTCGAATCCATCTTCGAGAGCCTCGGCAAAGCCGCCCGCGGCAAGCACTGCCACGGCATGGAAGGCCTGGTCAAAGAAGGCGACGAGATCATCAAGGAGAACGAACCAAGCGCCGCCTTGGACGCCGCTCTCATTGGCGCCGCCCAGAAGATCGAGCACTACGAAATCGCCGCCTACGGCACGCTGGCGACCTACGCCAAAATGCTCGGCAACGAGGAAGCCCTATCGCTGCTCCTCGAAACGCTCGACGAGGAAAAGATGACCGACGAAAAGCTCACCGGCCTGGCTTCGGAAATCAACCTGGTCGCCGAGGAACAACCCGCCAAGTGAAGTTAAGCGGAAACTCGAGTAGTGTCACCCTTAGTGACCTTCAGCAAAACGCCCTCCGAGATGTTCTCGGGGGGCGTTTTTTTGTGCGCGTATCTGCATATACGAGCTGGAGGGGCAAGGCGAGAGCGCATTTGAGTTACGCATAGCGGATAAAATGTCATCCTTCGCTCCGCTCAGGATGACAGCCTCTACAACTAACTGGAACGCCCCCTAGTACCGATACAGCGCCGCAATCGGCGACTCCGTCGGCATCTCGCCCGGCTCGACCAGAAACACCGTCCCGCTGCTGGCGATCGTCAGCGCCCCGGCGTATCCGAGCAAATCCTCCTGATGGAGCGTATTCTGCTCGGCAAGCGAAGCCTCGCCGGTGTCACGGTCGATCACGCCCGCTTCCCGGGCGCCGCGGGCCAAGAGCAGCGTGCCGACCTTGCCGATCCGCGCCGACTCGATGATCTCGAACAGGTTGTCCGACGCCTGCCGATGCGCGGCGAGCGTCCCGTACTGAGAGATCGCCGACGCCCGATCCGCGTCGAACCGCTCCTTGACGATCTCCCACGCCGCCCGGTGAAGCTGCTCGGCGCTCCACCCCTCGGGGTTCCCCGCGACAGCGCGATCGACCAGCCCGCGGTAGTTATTCACCGACTGGTAGATGGGAAACAGGTAATCGACCCCGGCAAACACCAGCGGCGCCGTCTCGCTATGGAAGTAGGGCACCAGCGCGTTATCAAGCTGTCGAAAGAACAGCATGATGTCGCTCTTGCGGTCGCTCTGGTCGGCGCCGCCGCCATGGCCGAAATACATTCCGCCGCCATTCTTGATGCTGTTGCGGCCGCCGGCGCCCTCCGTGTGGAACTGCAGCGACTGCACCCACTCGTCGACATTCAGCGCGTCGACCAGGTTCTTCGGCAGTCCCTCAACATCCACCTCGCGGATCGAGTGCTTGTTGCCCTCCAGCAACCGCACGTCCTTCTGGCTCGCCGCCAGCACAAAGAACCGGCCGTCGCCTTGGACGTACTCCACCAGCGGGGTCACATGGAATCGATGGTTGACATGCAACTCCTCAGCGAACTCGACCGGCAGCTTGTAGGCGCGAAAAAAATCTTCGCGAACAAACAACGCCAGCCCCGGATGCGGCTCGCGCGCCAGTTCTTCCACCGAACCGATCAGTCGATTCATCTCCGCCGCTAACGACTTCGCGGCCGGGTCGCGGTCCGCCATTTGATCAAGCTGCTCGGCCGCCTTGCGAAACAGATTCTTAAGCCGGACTTGATTCTGCCGAACCTCGGGGCCGGAACGCTGCATCGTCATGAAGATCGAGACGCTGGCAGCGGGCGGCATTTCAACCAGGGAGCGAAGCTCATTGCGGGTAAGTTCAGAAAGCGTCGGGGCAGCAACTTGAATAGCCATAGAATTTCCTTCCTCCGGCGTCGACACCGCGTGCGCCTGCGCCGTTGCCGGCGCCTGCGCGCTTGCGGAAGTGTGAAACCAGTGCGGACTTAGGGAGCACAGATTGTGCCGAAGCCAGAGAACGTGAGAAGCGGCGAGAACTGGGAAAGCTGGCGGATTCGACCCACGCCGATGGTAGCCTGGCATTTTTTCATTAGCTTCACCGCTCGGCCAATTTGACGTTGCTAGGTGGATTTTCTACACGATCCGCTAAACTGCAGTTCTTATCTCGTCGCTCCCCAGGGCTATCGCCATGAGCACTATCGCCCTTGCTCCTGACTCGATCGACGTCGATATTCGCCCTGTTGCGCCCGCCGTCGAGCGCTGCTACGACGTGCTCGACCTCTGCCGCGGTTGCGGCATCACCGATTTCACCGAGGGCAAATACATCGACGACCGCAATGATCGCACGGCCTACCTCGCCGCCCAGCGCCGGCAGGCGTGCTACCTGCTGGACGAGGTGGACTGCGATCGCGGCTGGCGCATTCTCGACGTCGGCTGCGGCTACGGCCGGATCCTCGCCGCCGCCACGGCGCGGGGCGCCATTGCCACCGGCATCACCATCTCGCCGCCGCAGGTGGCCGATTGCCACAATCGCTGCCTCGATGCGCGGCTGCTGAACTATCGCGAAATCTTCGCCACCGACGAGCACGCCGAGTGGGAGCACGCGTTCGACGGCGTCATCGCCAACGGCTCGCTCGAGCACTTCGTCCAGTGCAACGACGCGGCCGCGGGCTTGGCCGACGAAATCTACACCCAGTTCTTCGCCATCTGCCGACGCCTCCTACGAACCGGCGGCCGCCTGGCGACCACCGCCATCCACGCTCGCGAGGTGGGCCAGGTAAACCCCGCCGACCTCCTCGACGGCCCCGACCGCTGGCCCAAGGGCAGCCTGAACTACCACGCCGCGAATCTGCACCGCAACTTCGGCGGCTGGCACCCCGAGCCGGGCCAACTCGAGCGCTGCGCCGCCGGGTACTTCCGCCTCGCGACGGCCGAAGACGGCACGCACGACTACCACCTCACGAGCGAATACTGGGTCCGTCAAATCAAACGCTCGCTCCTGTTGAACCCGCGCTCCTGGCCCCCATCTGCTTGCACCTTCGCGACCCAACCGCGGGCCGCCTGGCACATGCTCAAGTGCCTCCTCTGGGACCAATCCTGGAACTACCAGTTCCGCGACCCCGCCCCCGCGCAACTCTGGCGCCACACCTGGATCGCCGTGTGAACCCCCGGGAATGCCATTCCCGGCGTTCGCTCGCATTGGTGCACGTCATTCCGAGGTCTTCCGAGGAATCCGGCCGGACCCCTCGGCGGACCTCGGGGCGACAAGCGCAAACGCCCAATTGCTTGCATCTTCGCAAACTTCTGTAACGCCGCACTCGCGTTTTCGCCTCACTCCTAGGCGGGCGAGCCTGTCGCCGCCGCGAGTCGAACTCAAACGCAAAAGGGCGTTACCATGTCCAACTTCCGCAAACGCTTCTCGATCGAATCCCTCGAAACCCGCCAGTTGATGGCCGGCGACCTCGCCGCGTACGTCATGAACGGCAACCTCTACATCAACGAAGCCGCTGGCCAGACCGGCCTCGACAACGGCGTGCGCGTTTCGCAGCTTGCCAATGGCATGATCCGCGTCGAAGGCGCCGAGGCCAACGACGGCACAAACGACAAGAGCCTCGTCAACGGCGCGGCGTACCAGGACTTCATGGTCCCCGGCGATCTGGTCGTCAAGCTGGGCGCCGGCAACGACCGGCTCCACCTGGGCTACGACGGCGGCTTCGGCTCCCCCTCGTTTAACAACATCAGCATCAACATGGCCGCCCCCGAGCCAGTCCTCACTCAGCGGATGCTGACCAGTGCGAAGCTCGGCCCGTCGATCTTCAACGCGCCGGACGACGACCAGCTCATGGGCTGGGGCTTCCACAGCCGCGGCGTGACCAACGTCAACACCGGCGCCGGCAACGACTGGGTCTTCATCGGCCGCGCGCTGGTGGGCGACGGCTACGGCACGGACAAGCTGACCGTCAACAGCGGCGCCGGCGCCGACAACGTCACGATGAAAGGCACGACCGTTCTCGGCGGCGCATACATCACCACGTACGCCAACGCCAGCGAAAACGACTCCGACGTCGTCTGGTTCGACAGCACCTTCGACGGCAACTTCAACCTCGTGCCGACCAATATCACGGGCAACAGCGAGATCTACATGGGCGGCGGCGCCGATGGCTTTTACATCAGCGATCCGAACGATCCCTACTATCTTTCGGTCGGCCTGAAGACGCTCGGATCGATGCACCTGAACACCGGCGCCGGCGACGACGTGGTCGATATCGCGGCCGCCGCATTCGGCGACGACAATCACTGGAGCAACCTCTCAATCTACACGATGGGCGGCGCCGACGACGTAACGGTCGACTTCAGCTCGAGCCTCATCGAGATTGGCCAGACGGCGCCCAATCTCACCGGCGGGCTGTTCATCCACACCTACGGCTCGATCTATGAGAACGACGCCGACGTCGTCCGCATTCCCGTCGCCCAGGTCGAAGCCAGCACCTACGTCTACCTCGGCGGCGGCAACGACGTATTCGAGCTCACCGCCGGCAACTGGGGCAACGACCTGACCGTCGACGCCGGCGCCGGCAATGACACAGGCTACCTCGGCGGCTTCCTCTGGGACGACGTCTTCCTCCGCATGGGCGAAGGGGACGACAACCTCACCCTCGGCCACGTAAACGCCAACGTCATGAACTACGACGGCGGCGCCGGCGTCGACCGCCTGCGGAAAGAACAGGTCCTGGCGTACGACTACCTGTATCAGACCGGCTGGGAATACATCAACGGCCGCCCCACCTGGTGGGACGACATCATCTGGCAGCCAATCGGCGGCGGGGTGTTCGCACCCTAAGCTGGCCAACCTTCGCCGAAGAAAAACACGCCGGCCCGAGGGCGCCGAGATCAGCGCCCTCGGGCACATGGGATTGAAATGCTTTAAGGCGTGACAGGCCATCCAATGGTTGCCATCAGCGTGAAAGGCCGCGTGATGGTGGTCTCCAGGCCTGAAAGGCCGCGCTATGACAGCCCAGGGCGCAGCCCTGGGTAACATCCCGCATTAGACATCTTAGCCCTGAAAGGGCGCGCTCAAGCTTACGGTTCAGTCCCAAACATACCGCTCGTCATAATCGATCTGATATCGATCAAGAAGCCGCCGATATTCATCTTGAAATGATTCGCGAGCATGATGCTCCCGCTGCCGGGCAATGTAGACGCGCAAGTCCTCAAGCTGCGACCGGCCGATTGAGAAAGCGTCATACCCATCCTGCCACCCGAACTCGGAATACGGCCGTCCTTGTAGCTTCATCCATTGCGACGAGTCCTGCTTGATCTCCTGGATCAACTTGCTCACGGCAATGGTGCGGCCAAGCGTACACGCGATATGGATGTGATCCTCGGTCGAGCCAATGCGATGAGTAGGACAGCCTAGTGTATTGCACGCGGTCGCCAGATACTTGAACAATTCGCGTTCGATGCCCTCATCGATAAACGGCTGGCGATGCTTTGTCGAGAAAACTATGTGCAACAGAATGTTCGACAGAGATTGAGCCATAGCAAAGTTCCCGAGAAAAGAAACAGCTTTGCCGAGCAGGGCTGAGGCCTGAAAGGCCGCGCTATGATAGCCCAGGGCGCAGCCCTGGGTAACAAGTTCGTATCAAGATCAAAGCCCTGAAAGGGCGCGCTTGGCGCCATGTCCGAGATAAGCGCGCCCTGTCAGGGCTAATAATTTTGGGCAAACTGGCTACCCAGGGCTTCGCCCTGGGCTGTCACAGCGCGTCCCTTCGGGACTGAGAGCGCTTGTCAACGCATCCGAGCGCGCACTCTTGTCAATCAGGCCAAAAGGCCGCGCTATGTGTTAGGCCTGAAAGGCCGCGCCATGACAGCCCAGGGCGCAG
This sequence comes from Lacipirellula sp., assembly GCA_036381635.1. Taxonomy (GTDB): domain Bacteria; phylum Planctomycetota; class Planctomycetia; order Pirellulales; family Lacipirellulaceae; genus Lacipirellula. Next base: position 1,093 of record DASVCM010000573.1, on the reverse strand, counting down.
CCCTGGGTAACAGCCCGTATTGGAAACAAAGCCCTGAAAGGGCGCGCTTAGCAATACCTAACGCAAGCGCGCCCTTTCCAGGGCTATCGATCTTGCGCTAATGCTTTACCCAGGGCTTCGCCCTGGGCTATCACAGCGCGTCCCTACGGGACTAGGATGTTTCGCGCTCGTGCTCGACGATGATGCGACAACGCGGCGAAAGAAACAACCGCTAGGATTAGTGCGCTCGGCTCCGGGATCGAAACCGCCGCTTCGGCAATCGTCGCGCCCAAGCCGTTCCGCCAGACGACAAGATCCGCTCCGTCAACGTCGCGGTCGCCGTCAGCGTCCCCGTTGGCGGCGGCGGCGCTAGATGTGCCAAGCCCCCGCTGCCAGCGCAAAAAGTCAGCGCCGTCGACGTCGCCGTCGGCATCAAAATCGGGCGAGGCAGCGGGCGCGGTGATGTCGAGATCGTCGATCGCAAATTCAACGCCGCCGACGAATAGGCTGGAGATTGCTCCGGTCAACGTAACCGTCCCGATAGGCCGGATTTGAGAGGTATCCTCGACGGTCACCGCAACGCCGCCCAACGTGGTTCCATCGAGCTGCCTGATGTTCGTCCGCCACGGCGACTCCACGCCGTTGATCCGCAGGCCGTTGTCAGAGTGATATTGGCCGAACTTAAACGAGACCTGCGAGGTCGCCGGCGGAATGGCAATTTGCACGCCGACGCCGCTGCCCATCCACAACTCATGGCCGCTGCCGCCGGCATAGTTATTCGTGCCGACGCGGAGTGGGAAGCTGTAGGGATACGACAAAACGTCGAAGCGAATGCCGCCGGAAGTGAAGGAGCTGCCGACGGCGTATTGCGTCGCGGCGACAAGATCTTCGAATTGCGTCGAGATCGCCAGGCAGCGCTCTGCCGGCGCCAGCATGAGTACAAACGCGAAAATGAGCCGTTTCATTGCCCTGCTTTTCCTGCGACCGACCGCCGAAAAGGTGCGAGAAGTGGAACCGCTTGATCTTAGCGACCAGCTCGGCCGATGGCGATTATTCGCCTTCTCGAAAAGCGAAAGCGGTTTGCTGCCGCTAGTTCAAGTCATTCCGAGGTCTT
>DASVCM010000572.1:0-3434 GCA_036381635.1 Lacipirellula sp. | reverse complement strand
ACCGCTTCAAATCCCCTCCTCCTACCCTCTCCTCCATGGGGAGAGGGATATTCGCCCTGCCCCATAAGCTACGTTGCAATATCGGAAAAAACCGCATCCGTGCGGCTCGTGGAGCGCGCGGCCGCGAAGCTCGTATCAGGGCGCCAAGAATGAACGCAAATCCTCCGCACTCGCTCACGCCGCGCGAACTCGCGCGACTGCTTGTTGAGCAGCGAAAACTATGGATCGCGCCGGCCATTGGCTGCGCGGTTCTTGCCGCTATGTACTCGCTGGTCATGCCGCGATACTGGGAGGCTTCGCAGGCCCTCGTCGTGCGGCAGGAGACGGCGGGCTCGCAAAGCCCGACGCCAGGCAAGTTCGCCGATCTCTACGAGATGCGAACGATGCAGGAGACGATCCTCGAGCTCGCCAAGAGCCGAGATGTGGTCGTCTCCACCATCAACGCCGTCGACCTGAACATGAACGGCGCGGCCACGGAGCTAACGGCCGAAGACGTCGAAAAGTTTCGCGACCGGCTGAAGATGTTGCCTCCGGACGGCGGCGAGTTCGGCAAGACGGAAGTCTTTTATTTTTATCTGCAGGATCCGAGCCGCGAACGGGCCATCGAGCTTGTCAGCGAGCTCTGCCGGCAACTGGACGACGCCCTCAAGGAGCTTCGCGCTAAGCGAGCCGAAGGTCTGATCGCCGAGCTGGAAGAGCAAGTGGCACTGGCGGCGGAGATCCACGCCAAGCAGACGAAGCGGTTGGCGGAATTTGAGGCGGAAGTGGGCGCCGATTTAGGCGAGCTGCGGATGCTTCACGCCGCCGCCAGCGGGCAAAGCGATTTGCGGCAAGAGGTCGTCCAGCTTGAGGCGGACGTCCGCAGGTTTGCGATGGCGCTTCGCGAATCGGATCAACTGCTCGGCATGCTGCGCGCGGCGGAAAAGGATCCCCAGCAACTGCTCGCAACGCCCAATAGCTTGCTGGTCTCCCAGCCGGCTCTACGCCGCCTCAAGGACGGCCTGGTGGATGCACAACTCGCGACGGCGCGATTGGGCGGCACGCGCTCGGCGGATCATCCGCGAGTCAAGGCGGCGGTCGAGTCGGAGAAGGAGATTCGGGCCGACTTGCATCGCGAATTGCTGACCGCAATCCGCGGCGGTGAAGCAGAAGTGCGCCTGGCCCAGCAGCGTTTGGAGGCCACGCGGTCGCGGCTCAAGGACGTCGAGGGGCGACTGGAGCAGCTCGCCGAGCGGCGGGCCGAGTACTCCAATCGCGTCGCGGCGGTTGACAATACTCGGATTACGCTCGACCGCGCGCGACAGAAGTTGAGCACGGCGAAGGCGGCCGAGGCGGCGGCGCGAAGCGGCAGCCTGGTCACGCGCATCGATCGGCCCGAGACAGGCCCTTACCCCGCCGGCCCAGGGCGGACGGTCGTCACGGCCGCTGGCGGCGTGGGCGGTTTGATGCTTGGATTGGGGCTGTTATTTCTCACGGTCGGCGGGCCGCCTCCTGAGTCTACGCGCTCTGCGGCGCCGCTGGTTGCCAGGCGAACCGCTCCGCCAGCGCCGGTAGAAGAGATGTGGCCGGTTCAGGTGACCGGCGAACCGATCGCGACGGTTGCCGCGGCTGTAGTTGCGCAGGCGAACGTAACCCAAGAACCGCCGGCCTCGCTCCTCGTCGGCGCTGCGACGCCCGGTGAGCGCGAATATCGATTTGAGGCAGCTACGGTGGGTCCGGCGACGATCGTGCAGTCTGCTGACGAACTTCCGGTAAACGCTTCGGTTCCGCAACCCGTCGCACGCCATGCCTCAACGCCGCGGCGAGAGTCAGTCGATATGCCAGTAGCACCGAAAGATGCTGCGGCCGTCAGTCAAGTTGTTTCGCAGTCGCCACCGGCTAAATCCGTTGCACCGAGCGAACCGACGCCGAACGCTTCCGCGCCAATCTCTACTGCCGAAGACCCAGTTGTCGTGAAGCCAATCGCCCGCGAGCCCGAGCCGCAGCCGGCTGCGGCAGCCGGTTCGACAGCAAAGAAGCCCTTCCTGCCGGCGGCTGCTGGCAAGTTGCCGACGCCCGCGGGCACGCTGCCGCCCCTGGCGGCGGTTCCGGCCGTTGGCGGCATGTCGCTGCAGGAAGCGCTGCAAGCGGCGCGTCAGGCCCAGCAATAATTAGTCTGCTCGGTCCGCCCATGGAACTTGTCCTACTGATCCTCGCCTTGGCGGCCGCCACCTGGTGGGCCGTGTATGCGCGCTACGGATCGTTAGTTGCGGGCGCCGGGGCCGTGGTAGCGCTGGGGTACGTGCTCGGCCCGCCACTGTGGAGTCCGCAACTCGGCCCTGTGCCGCTCACCGTAGATCGCTTGCTCCTGGTAGGCTTGGGCGCGGCGTATGTCTGGAATTGGCGGAAGGGGCAACTTTCGTTCGGGCGCGTTACGGCCGCCGATTGGCTGCTGATCGCCACCGTTGGGTATTTCACCGTGCGATGTGCGCTGACACCGCCGGCGCCGATTGATGCATCGACGGTAAAGCCCTGGTGGCGGCTGATCGCCGCGTTTTGGGTTCCGGCGGCATTGTATCTCGCGGCCCGCACGGCGCCGCTCAATGAGCGGACCTGGCGGTTGCTCTTGGGGGCTTTGACCGCACTTGGCAGTTATCTTGCGATTACTGCGTTCGCCGAAATTGGGAAACAGTGGTGGGCCGTGTTTCCACGTTACATTGCCGATGCGGAGCTTGGCACGCACTTCGGTCGTGCCCGCGGACCGGCGCTCAACTCAGCAAGCCTGGGGATCATGCTTACCGTCTGCTTCTGGGCGGCGTGGTCGCTGTGGCCGCGGCTGGGCCGGGCGGTGCAGTTGATGCTTGCTGGTTTGCTTGGCCTGATGGCCACGGCCGTGTATTTCACTTACACGCGCTCGACGTGGCTCGGCCTTGCTGGCGGGCTCGCCGTCGTTCCGCTGGTGCAATTGCCGCGGCCGTGGCGGCCGATACTGGCATGCGGCGTGATCACTGCGGGCGCCGTCGGCGTGATCGCCTTCGGCGAGCGGATCACCGACCTGGGCCGGCAAGATACAGACGGCTCGGCAGAGCATTCAGTCTACCAGCGAGCGTCGTTTGCGTACGTCTCGATGCGGATGTTCCATGACGCGCCCGTTCTCGGCCATGGGTTCGGCCGGTTCTACGACAAAAAGATGCCTTATTTGGCGGACCGGAGCCAACGGCTGGAGCTTGAATCGCTTCGCACGCTGGACCATCACAACACGTTCTTGAGCGTGCTTGTCGAAACAGGATTTGTGGGGCTTTCGCTATTCATGTCGCTGCTGGCGACGTGGACCATAAGTGCGTGGCGATTGATCCGCGATCCCCGCCGGGATGCGTGGCAACGAACGCATGGCTTATTTGCGCTGGCGACGCTGATTGCCTATGCGGCGTCCGCCCTGTTCCATGACTTGACCT
>DASVCM010000571.1:0-3591 GCA_036381635.1 Lacipirellula sp. | reverse complement strand
CCTCCATGTCGACAGGCTTGTTGAGCACGAAGTCGAGCGTCTGCGGCTTGCCGCGCTCCGGCCAGCTCGTCCAGCGCGGGATGGAAGCGTCGGCGGAGTTCTTCGGCAGGCGGCCGTCGATCATGGCCGCGGCGCTGTCCTGTTCAAAGGTGTGCGTGGCGGCGGCCGACTTGAACCGCGTCGCATTATCGTCGATCACGATGGCGCCGCGGCGGAGAGTTTCGGCGTCGGTCGGCAGCCAGACTGCCATCGACGTGACGCCGCGATTGTTCCACGCGTAGTAAGGAATGAGCGTGATCGGTGCAGGCTCGAGTTCGCCGCCACTGAGGCGCTGCGAGTTGGCCTTGATGGCCGTGGTCTCGTGGCCGTGGAGGTTAAGCTTCTCCAGTTCCGCCGCCGCCAGCTCCTGCTCGCTCGGGGCCAGGTAGTTGTAAGCGTGGCCCGGATTATCGGCGGATTCGAGGCAATAGACGAGCGGCCCGCGCGAGATGGCGATGCGGCCGCGGTTGGCTTCCACCTCGTCTCGACAAACACTGGCTCGGACGGGCATTGGAAGTTCCAAGATGATCTCGTCGCCGGGAGACCACTCGCGCTCAACAGTGGCGAAACCGTTTTCCACCTTCACTTCCTGCGGCTCGCCATTCACGTAAAGCTGCACCGGCGCTTCGCAGGCATCCGCATAGCGATACAGCTCGCCGGGAACTAACCGGTCGGTCGTCCATGTCGGAAGGCGGAGCCGCACGGCGAACTTGGTGGGCCGTTCCGGCGTCAGCGTGAGCTTGACGCGGCCGCCATACGGATAACTTGTCTCTTCAACCAGCTCGGTCGGCACGCCGCCAAGTTCGACGCTCGTTCGACTGGCGGCGTACAGGCAGAGCGTGAGGCCATCGTCATCGGCGGCGAAGATCATTCCCGGCACTTGCGGCACCAGGCGAGCGATGTTCGTCGGGCAGCAGGCGGTGCCGAACCAAGGGGATCGCTCCGGACGCCCATGGTTGAACGGCCGGGCGCCGTCGGCGGCGAGCGGGTTGAGGTAAAAGAACCGGTCGCCGTCGAGGTTTACGCCCGCGAGGACGTTGTTGTAGAGCGCTAGTTCGGCCACATCGAGATATCGGCCGTCGCGATGGAGCAGGAACATCCGCCAGTTGAAGAAGACGTTGCCGACGGCGGCACAGGTCTCGTTGAAGGCGTCGGCATTCGGCAGTTCATATTCAGGTCCAAAGCCCTCGATGCCGTGGACGGCGCCCAAACCGCCGGTGATGTGCATGCGGGTGTCGACGATGTTCCGCCAGATCCGCTCGAGGGCGTCGTTGTACCGGTCGATGCCGAGCATCGCGCCGACGTCGGCCATGCCGGCGTAAAGATAGGTCGCGCGCACCGCATGGCCAACCGGCTCTGCCTGTTCGGTCACGGGTTTATGCTGCTGGTTGTAGGTCGCTGAGAAGACGCCTTCGCCCTGCGGAACGTAGGTCACGCCGCGGATGTCGAGAAAGCGCTGCGCGGTCTTTAAGTAATCGGGATTACCGGTGGCGGCCGCGAGCTTCACCAGCGCGAGCTCAATCTCCTCGTGGCCCGGGGCCTGGTTTACCGGCTTGCCGCCGTTGTAGGCGGGATCGCCTTCAAAAAACACGCGCTGAACGTGTTGGGCATTTCGCTCAGCGACGTCGAGCAGCGTTCGCTTGCCGGTGGCCCGGTAGTAGGCGACCGCCGCCTCGTACATGTGGCCGACGATGTACAGCTCGTGGCTGTGATCCACATAGGCGTAGCGGTCGTCCCCCATCATCCTGATCGGCGCGTGCGGGTACAGCGTGCGAGTGGCGTTGAGGTAGCCGTCCGGTTCCTGGGCGGCGGCGATGGTCGCAATGATCTCGTCCATCTGCCGCTCCAGATCGGGATCTCGTTCGATGGCCAGCAGATAGGCGGCGCCCTCCATCACCTTGAACAGGTCGCTCGTGCGATAGCGGTGCGGGCCGGGGATTTTCGCCGCTTCTTCGTCGCTGAGTTTCTCAGCCGATTGCTTGCTGGCCAGCACCGCGGCCGCAGCGCGGAGATCGTTGAGCGCCTCCTCCGTTTGCTGGAAGGCGTACGGCACCAGGACGCGCCGCTGCGTGTTCAGCCGCGGGAGCCAGAAGGCGTCGGTGAGCGTAACTCGCTCGAAGGAGACAGGCCGGAGGGGATAGGCGGGGGCCATGCGCTGGGCGGCGAGCGTCATTTTGGGCGCCCCCATCGCGCTGCAAGCGCAGAGGGCGAGAATAGCCACTGTTCGGCTTTGGGCGGGTAACGGACGCTTTGAGAATAGCACGCCGGGTTGGTCCTTTGCGATTCGGGCAAGTTAGCGGGTAGTACGACCTTTGCCCAACAACTTACTTGTGGGAGGCGTCTCCGACGCCGATTTCGCGCTTCATCACAGCATGTTGCCCAGTGGCGAAGCGAAATCGCGGTTAGATACCGCTCCCACAAATTATTTGGTCCAGGCCAGTTAGTAGGTGAAAACGGTCCTTCTGAGCGAAACCAAGAGCGTAGCGCTACGCCAGATCCTTCGCTTCGCTCAGGATGACAGACGCTACACGAATCTTGAATGCACTCTGCTCTAACAAAACCAGCCCGCAGGCTGGCGTCATTGGTCGCCCGGCGCGGGCGTGTCGACGTCGACGTCGTCGTCGGTCGACGGGTCGAGATCGGGCGTCTCGTCGCCCACTTCAACCTTCGGGATTTCGGCCTCGACCTTCACGGAGTCGTCCGTAGTTTGGACGTCTGCGGTGCAGCCGAGGGCGATAAGTAGTAGCGCAAGCGGCAGGTATTTCATATGACACCTTGTTCCATGCAACTTGTTAAGGACCCACTGGATTGCTCTCACTTGATGCAGCGCGCCTTCCCTCCTGCCCTGCCCCACCGCTTACTGCTGTCTCTCGCCCGGCAGATCGCGGCCATTTTGATGCAGCGTGACCCGCTTCGCCTTACCGTTGGCGCCGGGTTCGAAGGTAAGCTGGGCGTCGACCACTTTGTAAAAGAACTCTGTCGGCGACTCGGCGAACACTTCGAACTTTTGTTGGCCGGTGGCTTGAACCATTAGCTTGCCGTCCTCGACCATGACGGTCAGGGCAAAGTCGGGCGTCAGAGGATAAACGCCTTCGTAGGACTTGAGCGTCTCTGCGTCGACCGCGACCGCAGTGCGCTTCTTCGGGGGCTTGACCTCGATGCCGCAGGCAACGCGGGTGAGTTGTTCGCCCAGCTCGGTGATCTTCCCCGTCGCGGTGTTCGCCAAAACGACGACGCCGACATTGCGATCGGGCACGACCGACGCCCACGTCGCATAGCCGCCGGTCATTCCGTTGTGCCAGCGGGTGACGCCGTCGTGAGCGATGTGCCAGCCGAGTCCCATGGCCGGGCCGTCGTCCGCCGTGCGTCGCTTTTCATGTGATAGGCGAATCGACTGGGTGAGCGGATCATCTTCGTCGCCGAAGTTCGCGGCAATGAACTTCAACATGTCGTCGGCGGTCGAGCGAAGGCCGCCCGCGCCGGCGAGGGTGGGAATGTCCCAGTTGCTGTTGGGCGTCAGCGATTCGCTGTATGGCTTCGCCAACCGCCGCA
>DASVCM010000570.1:0-4341 GCA_036381635.1 Lacipirellula sp. | reverse complement strand
AAATCAAGGCGGAAGTCGCCGAGCTGGAAACGGTGCAGATGCCGGAGATCGAGCAGCGGATCGCCAGTGCGCGCGCCGAAGGCGACCTTAAAGAGAACGCGGAATATCACGGCGCCCGCGAGAGCCAGGGCCTGCTCCAGGCAAAGATCAACATGCTCAAAGCCAAGTTGGCGGGCGCTGAGCTGGTCGATCCCGCGACGATGCCGAAGGACCAGGTCGTCTTCGGGGCGACGGTGAAGGTGAAGGACCTCGAGTTTGGCGACGACGAGGAGTTCACGCTTGTCGGCGCCGGCGAAGAAGATTACGACGTGGGTAAGATCCTAGTCACGAGTCCGCTCGCTCAGGGGCTGCTTGGCAAGAAGGTCGGCGAGACTGCTGAAGTGCAAGTCCCGGCGGGCGTGAACCGGTTTAAGATTCTTGAAATTCGCTTCGAGGAATAAACAGCTTGTGGGAGGCGTCTCCGACGCCGATTAACTCGTCCATCAGTCGACCCGATGTAACGCAAAATCGGCGTCAGAGACGCCTCCCACAATCATCGCTCGTCACGTTCCACGCTGAATTCGTAGGTGCAGGCGTGGCGGTAGGTTTCGCCGGGGCCGAGGACGGTGGACGGAAAGTTCGGGTGGTTCGGCGAGTCGGGGAAGTGCTGCGTTTCCAAGCAGAGGGCCGAGCGGCGCGGGTAGCGCTTGCCGCCTTTGCCCGGCTGATTCTTCAGCATGTTGCCGACGTAGAGCTGAACGCCGGGCTGATCGGTATGGACCTGCATCTTTCGTCCTGACGGTCGGTGATACAGCTCGGCAATCAGCTTCAGCACGCCCTCGGGGCCGTTCAGCACAAAGTTGTGATCATAGCCGTCGGCCTGCTTGTCGCCGAGCTGGTCAATGCGCTCGCCGATGACTCGCCGCTGCTGGAAATCGAACGGCGTTCCCGCAACCTCGGCGATCTCGCCCGTGGGGATGTCTACGGCGTTCTTCGGCGTGTATCGGTCTGCGGCGATCCATAGCACGTGGTCGAGCACCGACGGCGTGCCGTGGCCGGCGAGATTGAAGTAGCTGTGGTTGGTGAGGTTGATGATCGTCGGCTTGTCGGTGGTGGCGGCGTAATCGATTCGCACCGCTCCCATCGGCGTGAGCGTGTAGGTCACCGTCACGTCGAGCGTGCCGGGATAGTTCTCTTCGCCATCAGGGCTCGTGTAGCGAAAGCGCACGCCCGAGCCGAGCTCGCCTTCGAACGCTTCGCCCTGCCACTCGATCAGGCCCAAGCCTCGATTGGGGCCGCCGTGTAAGTGATTTGGCCCGTTGTTTTGGGCGAGCTGATACTCCTTGCCGTCGAGCCTAAAGTTGCCGCCGGCGATGCGGTTGGCGAACCGGCCCGTGGTCGCGCCGAAGTGCTGGTTGTCTTGCGAGTGGTACTGCTCATTCGTATCAAATCCCAGCACGACGTCGGCAAGGTTGCCGTCGCGGTCCGGGACATGCAGTTCCGCGAGCGAAGCGCCCAGCGAAACCCACTTGGCGCGGATGCCCGACGGCGTTGACGCAAAGAATTCAGCCAAAGTTAATCTCCCGTATATAGCCGAGCCATCCTGGCTCGGCGAAGTCAGTCGACTAAAACAAATCCGAACGTTTATGAACCGCTCGCCGGCCAGGATGGCCGGGCTATATAACTCTTTTTTGTTCCGGCGCCTGGAAGTGTTATACTTGGCGATAGGCCGCGCCGTTAAGCCGCCTGAGGAGAACGCCATGCAGGTTCGTTCATTCACGTCGATTGCTTTCACTGCCGCGGTCATTGCGTCGGCTCTTCTGGTTGGGGAAGTCGTGGCACAAAGTAGCCGCGGCATGGGCAGCTCGCGCCAATCGCTTCGCCAGGGCTTTCAGAGCAGTGGCGGCGGCAGCCAGCGGCTTCCGTTTTCGGCGATGGGTCGCGGCGGGCAGAACGCGGGCTTCGGCAATCGCGGAACAATGGGCGCTGGGATGGGCATGGGCGCGGGCTTGGGCGCACAAGGCGGCGCCCTCGGCCAAGGGGGCGTCGGCGACGGGCCGCTCTCGGCGGGGCTTGCTCAAACTGCCGGCGAGCGATTCCAGGAAAACGGCTTCGTGGGCCGCGACGCCGAAGACGTTCGCGCGGGGTTTGACAGCCTTTCCGGCGGCCGCGGCCCCGGCGGCATGATGGACATGATGATCGAGAACCTCAACGAGATGCGCGAATCGCGTCGACGTTGGCGCGAACAGAACGCCGCTCCGGCGCCCGTGCGCGTGCGCCTGGAACCGGCGTTCGACGTGCCGACCGTACCGGCGGTGTACGAGAAGTTCAACGTCGAAACGCGGCTGGGACGGGCGATCGGCCGCGCCGGCATCGGCTCGGTGCGCGTGACGCTCAACGGCCGCACGGCGGTCATCAGCGGCGTGGCGACTAGCGAGCACGATCGGGCGCTGGCTGCGCAGCTTGCCGCGCTCGAGCCGGGAGTGTCCCAAGTAGAGAATCGCGTAACGATCCTGGCTCCGCCGGCCGCCCCGCCGCAATAGGCCTCGATGGCAGTAGTGGCGCCTGAGATTCCGCCGGCGCTGAAGCCTGCGGCGGCGTTACGGTCTGAACTTTCTCGGTTGGCGCCAGCGGCCCGCTCTCCCTCATTTGCGAAAGTTGCGAGATCGGCACGCTCGCCGCGGCGTCCGGCGGCAGCGTGGTTGCATTTTGCTGTGGTCTGGGATCGGCTTGCAGGGCCTTGGCCAGCCGTGGCGGCAGTGCGATCGTTTCGGTCGTCATCTGGTTGGAATCGACGAGCACCGAGGTCTCGCCGCCCTGCCCCGCTGACGGCGCCGCCGGACTTGCAGCATTTGTGCCGCCGGCAAGCTCCGAGTAGTTCGCCAGCCGGACGCCATTGAGCACATCCGTCCGGCTCGGCTGAGCCAACTGCGGCTGCGTCGCGTCGGGCGTCGCCCCCGGCAGAAAGTGCTTCGTTTGCTCGCCGATCACGATCGGCCCGCCGTTGGGCTCAAAGCGTGCAATCAGACTGATGTGCGTTTGCGGTCCGCCCACTTCGTCCCAGGGAAGCCAGAAGCTGTACGAAGGGCCAAGGGCCGACTCGCTTTCGTGCCGCTCGACCTCGTCCGCCGGGAAGATGAATCGCCGCGTGGGCCGCGTCTCGTGCGGGGCGCGGCCGGTTTCGTCGAAGGCGTAGACGACGAGCTGGCCGTCCACGCGCACGGGGTCTTCCGATTCGCTGGTGAAGAAGGTGATTCGGCCGCCGAACCCGCGTTGCGGCGGCTGGTCCGCTTTGTTGAGCACCGTCTCGGTCCAAGTGGCCACGAGCCGCGTCGGCACTTTGGGCGCCGGCTTTTCGGGCTCGCGGTTGTTCCAGGCGACCAGCTGGGCGGGATCCCAAGCTGCAAGTTTATCGCTCTGCGAGTTGGCGGCGCAGCCCAGCGCCGATGCGGCGCAAAACACCAGCAGTGCATGCCACAGTAAGTTTTCACTTAACTCGCGTCGAAGCTTCATGATCTTAACGCTTGCTTGGCATGTCTGCTCCGGTTCCCTCCCCTCGATGGGGAGGGTCAGGGAGCGGTGATGGGAAGCGTGTACTAACTTCGCCCCCCTCCCCAGCCCTCCCCACAAGCGGGAGGGGGCCGGAGGATTTCTGTAATCCTTACTGCGAGGTCGCCGGCGGCGGCAGCTCGCCAGGGGGCGCGCTTACCGCGGGTCCGTTTGGCGGCGGCACGGGCGGCGTCGGCGGGCCGGCGATGGGTTCGGGGATCGCCACGCCATGTTCGCCTGGCAGTTCGGTTGGGAAGACCGCCGGCGCTTCGGCGGCGCCGAGCGGGTCTTGGCGGCTCCGCAAGCCGGTGGCGCCGTGCATATCGACGACGTCCGACAAACACCAGCTAATGCGCGACGACTCGACCTGCTTGAGCATTTCCATCTGAGCCCGACTGCGAATCACGTGCGGCGTCAGCACAATGAGCAGCTCGGCGCGCTCGACTTGCTTCGAATCAAACTTGAACAACTCGCCGACGAGCGGGATGTCGGCCAGCAGCGGCACACGACGATGCAGCTCGCGGTCGCGCTTGGTGAGCAGACCGCTGAGCACCACGGTCTGGCCGCTCACGGCGCTGATGGTGGTTTCTGCCGAGATCGTGTCGATGATTGGAGCGTTGATGGCGGCGCCGTTGGGGGCGATCGAGATCGGCACGCCGTCTTCGAGTGCGCCGAGCTGGCTTTTGGCGGCGTAGACTTCCATCACGACCAGGTTGTCGGGGCTGATCCGCGGCCGCACGAGCAATTCAAGTCCCACGTCCTGGAACGTGATCGCGTTGGTGCGGGCGCCGGTCACGTCGAGCGTGCTCTGGG
>DASVCM010000569.1:0-2449 GCA_036381635.1 Lacipirellula sp. | reverse complement strand
CGTTTGAAATGCCCGTCGGCGAGCCGGTCGAGCGCGTCGAAGTGGCCGGATCGCTGTGCGAGCTTGGGCAGATCCCGTGGGCCGAGCGCGAGTATCGCCGGGCCCTCGACGATCTGCCCGTGGTGAGCGGCGAATCGCTGTTCGCGCGGCGCGACTGGGCGACCTGGCTGCACGACCGCGAACAGTACGAAAAGGCGGCCGAGGTGATCGGCGAGTTTTTCGACGCATTGGAGGAAGACGGGCCTGCTCAACGGACGCTCATGCGGCAGCTTGAGGGGCGGCAATATCTGAATGCGCTCAATGCTCGTCGGCAGTTTTATCTGGCCTGCCATTACGAATCCGAGAAAGAGTACGACCGCCAGCGCGAGGCCCTCAAGAAGGCCGCCGCATTGTATGACGACGACCCCGACATTCTTATCGCCATGTACCGCTCGCCCGGAGCGGACGAAGAGTTCCGCAAGGAGACGGTCGCCCGCGTCCAGGCGATGAGCCAGCGGCTTTTGCAGCTCATCGAGCAGTATCCCGATGAGCCGTCGTTTCACAATCAGTGGGCGTGGCTCATCAGCAACACGGAAGGCGACTATCAGGCGGCCGTGGAGCACTCGAAGAGGTCGCTGGAATTGTCGCCGGAAGAGCCGAGCTATCTCGACACGCTGGCCCGTTGCTACTTCGCCGCTGGCGAGGTTGAGAAAGCTGTAGAGACGCAGCGGCGTGCAGTCGAGCTGGCCCCGCACTACCAGGTGATGCGACGCCAGCTTGCGGAATTCGAACGGACGCTGGCGGCGAAGCGAAGCCAATAATTGAGGCTGTTCGAAATGATTTGAAGCCCCCGGCTCTGCCGGGGGACAGCGTAGCAAAAGAAAGTCCCTGTTACCGCCGTCCCCCGGCGAAGCCGGGGGCTTTAATGGTCAACGCTTGAAGGCGGATCTCTCATGGCTCAGCAGCAATTCAACGTCGACGGCGTGCGGCTCAACTGCGAAGACCGCGGCTCCGGACCGCCGATCGTGCTGCTCCACGGCTTTCCGCTTGATCACACGATGTGGGACCAGCAGATCGAGGCGCTCAGCAGCAAGTTCCGCGTGATCGCCCCCGACCTGCGCGGCTTCGGCAAATCAATGATCGCAGACGAAGACTTCGATCTGGGCGTGTCGATGGACCGCTACGCCGAGGACGTCGTCGAGTTGCTCGATTGGCTGCAGGTTCAGGAGCCGGTGATGGTCGCCGGCTTCTCGATGGGCGGTTACGTTGCGTGGCAGATGGTGCTGCGCCGGCCGGAGCGAGTGCGGGCGATTATCGGCATGGATACGCGCGCCGCCGCCGACGCTGACGAGGCGCGGTCGGCGCGCCTCAAAATGGCCGAGGCGGCGATGCTCGCCGGCAACTCGTCGCCCGCCTTGGCAATGATCCCCAAGCTGTTCGCCCCGCAAACGCATGAGAATCGGCCCGACGTGGTGGAGCGCGTGCGCCGCATCATCGAGCGGCAGCGGCCGGAAGCTATCGCGGCGGCGCAACGCGGAATGGCCCGCCGGGAGGATGTGCGCGGCCGGCTCGACTCGATCTCGGCCGATTCGCTCTGTATCGTGGGCGTGGCCGACATGATCACCCGGCCGGCGGAGATGCACGAGATCGCTCGGCTGCTGGCCAAGTCCGGCCCCGACGACGTTCACATCGCGGAGGTTGAGAACGCGGGGCACATGTCGCCGATGGAGAACCCGGTGGCCGTCACCGAGGCAATTCGAGAATTCGCCCGCGAGTGCTACGGGCTGTAAACGGGAGGGCGCGGCTCCTGCCGAGCCGTACACCGTGCATCCGCTTGGCGGCTCGGCAGGAGCCTCGCCCTCCCCATCGCATCGCGGCTAACTCTATCGCTACGACGGCGAGCCCATGCGGTACCAGGACTGAATCTTCAGCACCGCACAGTCGTCGGGGAACGTGTGGAACGCCTGGATGCAGAGCACCTTGTCGCGGGAATCGATGTTCACGTAGCTAAGGGCGCCGGCGCCGAACCGGCCGCTCGGTTCGAAGCGCTGCAGCATTCCCTGCCGCGTGGCCTGCAGGGTGAGTTCCCGCTGGTAGGCGGCGAATTTTTCCTGGTCGGCCGGCTCGAGCGAAAACTTCATCTCGTAGCTCAGGCCCGAACGAATCTCCACGCGGTCGGTCCGCTCGCCCTTGAGGCGGTACGACATCAGCCGGCGCCGCTGAGGCAATGGGTGATTGGCCGCCGCCGCCACCTCGGTCAGCATAAGCCCGCGGTACTGCCAGGCGACCAGATGACCAGCGCTGGTGATCTGAATCGTGGCCTTGTACGCTCCGCGCTCGACGGTGCGACTCTGGTGAATGTCGAACAGCTCCGGATGGAGCGATCGGCCGTAGAGCTGGTAAACCAGTTCCGCAATTTTGGGACGGGCGGATATCACGTGGAGTGGCTTCTTATGTAAATCGGCGAGCC
>DASVCM010000568.1:0-2760 GCA_036381635.1 Lacipirellula sp. | reverse complement strand
GGTCAGGCCGCGTAGCCGCTGTAATAAGGCTGCGTCTCTGTTTTCGCGACCTTTGCCCGCGACATGACGAGGCCGGCCAGAGGCCCGCGCGTCGCGAGCACACGGCGCAGGGCCTCCCGCACCGCTCGGCGGCTGGTGACGCGATACTGCACCACCATCAGCACAGCATCGGCATAATCGGCGAGGCACAGGGCATCCGCCACCTTCAGAACCGGGGATGAATCGAGCAGGACGAGGTCGTAGCTCTTGCGCGCCTCGTCAAGGAACGACTGCCAATGGCCGGACATCGCCAGCGATGCCGGGGAATGGTCCGTTCCGGAGGCGATCAGGCAGTCTACATGATACTTCTTGTCGCGATAAACGGCAGCCGACAGCGGCTCCTCGCCTCGCAACACGTCCGACAGCTTGGGCACGCCGTTGCGGCAGAACATGCGCCGCAACCGGGGACGGCGGATATCGGAATCGACCACCAGAACCCGCGCGCCATCCATCGCCGCGACTACGCCGAGCGCGCCCACGAAGGAGGTCTTGCCCTCGCCGGGCAACGCCGAGGTCACCAAGATCACCTGCGGATTGCGTTCGTCGGCTCGGCGGTTCCTCATGGCGACCCGGATGCCGCGTAATGTCTCCGCGGTCGAGGACGACGGGTTCTCTTTCACCTCCTGCGTCAGGACGCCCTCGCGCTTGAGGAAACTTCCGATCGTCGGCAGAACACCAAGGACGGGAACGCCCAGATAGTCTTCCGCCTCGTCGGCGGACTCGAAGCCACGCCGGCGCTCGGCGAAGACCAGGACCGACGCGGCGGCCAGCAGGAAGCCGATGAACATGCCCATAGCGGCGTAGAGCTTGCCACTCATGCCATAGGGCCGCACCGGCGGCACCGCCTGGGACACGATGCGGGCAGTGGTCAGTCCCGTGCGGGAGGGCTCGGCGGTCTGCTGCGCGGTCGCCAGGAACTCTTGATACACATTGCGTTTGGTGTCGGCCTCCTGCTGCAGCTGCTGCAGCTCCATCTCCGCGGCCGCCACCTTCATTTCACGGCCCTTGATGGCTGCCACCTGCTGCTCGAGATTTCTTTCGCGTGAGCGGGCGACGTCCACCTGGTTCTGCAGCGACTGCTGAACCTTGTTGATCTCGCGACGGATCTGACCGCGGATGCTGGCCAGTTCAGTTTCGGCGGCGCGATAGCGCGGATGCTGCGGCCCCAAACGCGACGCGGCCTCCGACAGCCTTTGGGCCGCCTCCGCCTCGCGTTCGCGCAGTCGCTGGATGAGCGGCGATGCCAGCACCTCCATGGTGGAATCGCCGACCGCGCCGCCCTTCGACACGGCCTGAGCCGCCCTAAGACGCGCCTCGGCCTGGGTGCGGTCGGCGCGCGCCAGGCTGAGTTGCGTGTTCAGCTCGTTGAGCTGCTGACTTCCGACGGTGCCGCCACGAGTCTCGAGCAAGCCGTGCTTGCTGCGGAATTCCTGGACCTTCTGATCCGCCTCCTCGACCTCCGCCTTGAGGTCCTTGGCGCGCTGCTTGATCCAAGCATTGGTCTGCATGGACCTCTTGGCGGCGTATTCCACCTGATTGGCGAGGAATGTCTCCATGATCGCGTTGACCACGGCGGCGCTCGTCTGCGGCGATTCGCTCTGGAAGTTCACGTAAATGACGTAGCTCTTCCCGTCGGTGAAGACGTCGAGATTGTTCGCCACGTTCGACACGACGTTCGACCACATCTGCTGCTCGGCCAGAGCAGCGGCGGTTTCAGGATCGATCTTTCGATCGCGGCTGCTGAAGACGCGGGCGACCGCGGCCACACTTTTGGTCAAGCCGCCGAAGACCGCCTCGAACAAAGTCGGTTCCTGGAGCTCAGGATTGAATTCCGGGTTCTTATCGAGGCTGAGCTTGCGCGCTACGTCTTCAATCAACTCGCGGGAAGTCAAGATCTGCGCCTCGCTGCGGACGGCCGCAGAATCTGGCGCGAAAGGCGCCATGGTGTTGCCCAATTGCGGCAAGTAGGTCGGCCGGGCATCAATCGCCATGATGCCTTGCGACAGGTATTTCGGCGTGAATTGCTGAGAGATCACCAGCCCGACGAAGCCAAGAAAGAGCATGGAGCCGATGATCAGCATCTTGCGGCGCCACAGGGCCGCCAGCACCTGGCTAAGACTGATCTCGCCGAGCGGCCGCGGCCGGCTGACCGGCGGCGCAGGCAGCGCTACGAATTCACCTTCGAGCTCCGCGCCCGAAAAGCGGCGCGAGCGACGCCGCGGGACCCTGGACCTGAATCTACCGGACAGATCCAGAGACCCATGACCCGGGTACGGGGCAGGTTGGTAGTCCATACAAAATCTCCATGGCTTTCTTGCCTGAGTGTTCGCAGCAGCCTGAGCACAGAAACACGCAGAGTAACGCCCCTATACGACAAGGGTTCAATTTGGCAAGCAAGGGTGTTATGCGCGTCGATTGCCGCTCTAAAACTTCATAAACTTGTCACGAATGGAACTTCGCCATTCCATTACCATCCGCGTGATCTTTTTCATCTTTTGAGCGAGCTGCGGGGCCCCCGCGGCATCGCGACTGCCTGGAAACGCTCGAGCTTCGAGCGCCCATAAGGAGGGCTGCCGTGTTGGCGATTTGGTGTTTCGCCGGAGCCGGTCTTCTATTGCTGGTAGCGCTTCATCCATTTGTTTTCTATCCGCTCAGCCTCCGTGTTTTGAAAGCGCTTCGCCGGCGACCGCTTGATGGCTCGGCGCCCCCTGCCGCAGGCGA
>DASVCM010000567.1:0-2612 GCA_036381635.1 Lacipirellula sp. | reverse complement strand
TAGTCCGATGGTCCGCGATAACCGACCGAAGCCGCATTTGGAACGAGTATGAACCGCGATACGCTCCGCGACCTGTTGGTTTTTTCTTTGCTGTTGGCCATCGGCGTGGCTGGGCGCTGGGCCGATCATGCGTGGAACTTCACGCCGCTGACGGCCGTCACGGCGTTGGGCGCCCTGTACTTCCGCAACTTGTTGCCGGCGGTCTTGCTGCCGTCGGCGATCCTCGCGGTTTCCGACGTCTTCCTGCCGTCTCACGATAGCTGGATCGTTCAGCTCTCGGTGCATGCCATGGCGATCATCCCCCTGGCGCTGGGGCGCGCGGCTCGCAAGACCGATGGCTGGCGGAGGGCGACCTATTGGGGCCTATGCGGCGTCGTGCCGGCGACGGCGTTCTTCGCGGTGACCAACTTTGCCGTATGGACGGCGAAGAGCAGCTACGCGCCGACGCTGGCCGGGCTGATCGAGTGCTATGTGCGCGGCCTGCCGTTCTACCGCACGATGCTAGCCGGCGACATCTGTTTTTTGAGCCTGATGACCGCCTGCGTGGCGGCTGCTCAGTTGATGGACCGGCAGACGCTTGCTTTCAATCGTCTGAAGGCGCGCTAAGCCGAGACTGTCATCCTGAGCGGAGCGAAGGATCTGGCGGAGCGCTAGATTCTTCGCTCCGCTCAGAATGACTTAACGCCCGCCGCACTTAGGCTTGACGCGTTCTAGTTTCCGGCGGCTTCGGCCGGAGCTGCTTCGGCAGCAGGAGCATCATCCGCTGGCGCTTCTTCCGCCGGAGCCGCATCGGCCGGGGCCTCTTCCGCCGGCGGAGCATCCGCCGGCGCTTCGGCGGCCTCCTCGGCCGGGACTTCGAACTCCGGCTCCTCGGCGGGCTGCTCGTCGGCGACCGGCGGCGGCGCCCACTGGGCGACCATGTTGCTGATGTCCTGTTCCAGGTCGACGACCGAGGCAGTGATGTCTTCGGTGGTCGCGTTCTCCGGCGCCGCCGCCTCGGCGACGGTTTGAATCGCCGTCGCGAATTCGGTGAGCCTGGCTTTCAATTCGTCGGATCCGCCGGCGGCGACCGCCTGACTGGCGGCGACGATCGCCAGCGTACGATCGATCATGCGGCGCTTCTCGTACTTGGGGCCTTGCTCTTCCATGGGCATGGCGAATCCGCCGCCAAAGCCGCCGCGGCCGCCCATCTCGCCGCCGAATTCACTGAACCCGCGGCCGCCGAAGCCCCCTTCCATGCCCATGCCGCGGCCGCCGAATCCGCCGCGCGCTCCGCCGCCGGCTGGAGCAAAGCCGCCCTGCCGAAGAATCTCGTCGAGAAAGTCGCGGGCTTCTTCGGCTTCCACGTCGAGCACCTCACGCGCCAGTTCGCCGAGGGCGAGCGTCATGTCTTCCAGGTTCAGCCCCTGGGCGTTTTCAAACATTGTGGGCTTGAGCAGCTCGGCCACGGCGCAGCGTTCGTCGATATCGAGCTTCTCGTCGCGCACCAGGCGTACGAACGTCTGATAAGCGGGCGGAGTCAGGCCCTTTTCAAACTGAGCGGCCAGCACTTCGGCGGCCTGCCGTCGGACCCAGCCGTAGGCCTTGGCGGAGGCGTCGTCAGGCAAGTCCTCGCGATTGGCCACGGCGAGCGCGGCTTGGGCGATCCGCCCGGCCGCGGCTTCCTCGACGCCGAGGCGAACGTGGCGCTGCAGGCCTAGCAGCGCGGCCACCTTCACCGCGGTCGGGACGGGGGCGTTATTGAACTGTTCGTTTTCCAGGAGCGTGAGCAGTGCGTCCGTGCCCGCCGGGAGCGGCCGTGCGCCCGGCTGAGCGTCGAGCTGGCCAAGGATCAGCGCGGCGTTATACCGAACTGCCGGATGAAAGCGTCCTTTGGCGATGGCCGACATCGCTTTGACGGTTTGACTGTTGAGATGGTCGCGCGTTTGCTGCGAACGGATCTGGTTGAAGTAGCGGCCGAACAGATCTTCCCGCTTCTCGCCCAGTTGCCCCAGGGCAATTGGATCGACGTTGGTCATCGCCGGGTAGTAGTGCCGCATGAAGAAGTCGTCGAGGACCTTAATCCCCGCGGGGCCGGGAGCGGCCGTGTTGCGGAGGATCGTGGCGACTTGCCCGCTAAGCGCCCGGGCTTGCGCGGCGTTAATGGGCGGATTGATGACCTGAAAGTTCTGAGCTCGCGAATGAGCGATCCCCGCGAAAACAAGGACAGCCCCGGCGACGATAGAATGCCAGCGCGAACAATGATGACGGGCCATAACCTCTGCTCCTCGTAAATCCGGACGCGGAAAGCGGCCCAACGCCGCGCCGACGCGCATGTGAGAGAAGACCCGATGCGCGAACCTTTCCACAATTCACCCTACTCACGCATGGCCTAAAATGTCAAGTTAGACCCTGTTTTCCAAGCGATTCGTATTGGACTTTGTCTGTGAAATTGGGCGCCAATGCTGGCTGGTCCAGCAGTGGGCGCCGGGTACACGCTTCGCACTGCTGGACGAGCCAGCAGTGGCACCCTGAGAATGGGCATTCTTGACCCGTGACGCTGCTTTACTCCGATCGCCGATTCCTGGACCACCAGACGGGAAGGCATCCCGAGTCGCCGAAGCGGCTGGAGC
>DASVCM010000566.1:0-2231 GCA_036381635.1 Lacipirellula sp. | reverse complement strand
GGTGGAGGCGGAACGTGCGCCGGCGTACCGGTACGCGGCGTAGAAAGCGAATAGTTGCCCTGTCCGGCCGAGCGCCATTGGGTTCTGCCGCGGTAGCCGGCGCGGTAGGCGGGCTTTGTCGGCGCCATCGCAACCCGGGGTTGGGCCACCTCGGAAGGCCTTCCAGCGGAGGGCGTGCTGACTTCCGTGATCAGGCCGCGCCGGACCATCGAAGCAATCGTGGCGTCCAAATCGCTTCGCGGTGAAACGTGTGCATCGAGGGTCGATTGCGACGGCGCCGCCGGTTCGATCGCGCACAACGGAGACGGTGCCGCGAGTGCGGCGACCATCACAGCGACGGCCCACATCAATTGGCGACTGCCGATTCGACCCCGAAAGCCCAACATAGATGCCTTCCCCCCTGGTCCGTATTCAGAGCAATTGCAGCGCGGCGCCGTCTACGGCGGTGCAACTCCGCGAAGCGCAGCGCTGCTAGCAAATGGCGCGATGCGCGGCCGTACAGATTGCCCGGCCCGCAAAGTTGATATCGGGGCGGCGGCGGTCTCGGCTTCAGCCAGAATGACGCTATCGCGGCTGACCGCGGCGATAGCGTCCAGATGAAGAGCGGGCTGCCTTACTTCACGACGGCGTCCGCGGGCTGCGCCGCGATGGCAGTATTAGACTGTGCGTTACTCAAAGCGTTGTCGGCGTACTGCCGCCAGGCTTCCACGTCGTTGCCCAGGTCCTCGCCGCTGACCTTCTTCATGCTTTCGACGCCGGCGAATTGCATCGCCGGATCGCGGTCCTTCAGCGCGACGGCCAGACCTTGAATCGCCGCCGGCGTCTTCATCTCGCCGAGCGCGTCAACTGCTGCCAGTTGCACATCGAGTTCGGGGTCTGAGGAGACTAGCTTAGTCAACGGGCCGATGGCGTTCTGATCGCCGCGGCGCCCCAGCAGGCGGCAGCAGGTCATGCGGACTTCCATGTCCTCGTCGTTCAATCCGGCGAGGAGCACGGCGCCGGCCAGGGGCGTGTTGAACTCAGCGATCGTTTCCTGGATCGTCTTCCGCACGATCGGGTCCGGCTCGGTGCGAATCTGCTGGGCCAACTGCTCGCAGATGCGGGCCTGCTCGGCGGCGTCGGCCTCGCGGCCGCGCGGGCCAAACTCGCGGATCGATGCCATCCGCATGGCCGGCGTGATCATGCTCGTCTTATCCCGGTTCACCGGCAGGAACTGACAGCCGACCGCCAGCGTCAGCAAGAGGACGACGACCGATGCTAAGGCCTGGGGCATGGCAACTAACGACAGCGGCGCGGACATCAGGTCGTTCATAGTCGCGGAAAAGGCTGGCGGCGGCGCATGCCGCCGGCGCAATGGCTTCAAGAAACGCGCCTCGGGCGGCGGACAGTAGCAAATGGGGGCAGCCGCTGCCATGGCACTTATCTAGCTAGATAGTCGAGCCATCTCGCCACGGCGAGTCGCCTGCGGAGACCTGGCTCGGCGGGTAGCGTAGGCCTCTCGTTCCGCGAGATGGCTACACTTTCCCACGCTAGCACGCTCTTGGTTACAATCGCAGGGCATGGCACGACCTCGAGAGATTCGCGGCCTTCTGGTTCTACTGGCTGTTGCTATTTGTTCGTGGCTGCTGGCCAGCGCGCGGCTTCGCGGGTTGCTTTGGAACACTGCGATTCTCGCCTGCGGCGCCATAGCTATCGGCGTGCCGCTGGGCGTCGTACTGGGAACGATGATCGCCAAGATCGACATCCCGGGCCGACGAGCTGTTGCCGGCCTCATGGCCGCGATGTTGTTCGTGCCGCTGTATGTACAGGCCGCGGCCTGGAACGCGGTCCTCGGCGCCGGCGGTTGGGTTCCTCAGTTACTGGCCGCCGAGGGCGAGTACGCCGATCCCTGGCTCGTCGGGTGGCGGGGCGCGATCTGGGTGCACGCGATGGGCGCCGTGCCCTGGGTCGCCCTCATGACTGCGGCGTCGCTGCGGGCCGTGGAGCGCCGGCTCGAAGAGGAGTCGCTGCTCGACGCTCCGCCGTGGCGAGTGCTGCTGCGTGTGTCGCTGCCGCGCGCCGGCGGCGGGATCTTGGCGGCAGCCGTTTGGGTCGCCGTCATTTGCGCGACAGAGATTGCGGTAACGGATCTGTACCAGGTTCGCACCTTCGCCGAGGAGATCTTCACGCAGGCTAGTCTCGGCAGCTTGTCGGGCGAATCGGGCGTGTTGTTAAGCAGCGACCTCGCCGTG
>DASVCM010000565.1:0-2557 GCA_036381635.1 Lacipirellula sp. | reverse complement strand
CCCCAGCCCTCCCCGCAAGGGGGAGGGGGCCGGAGGAATAAATACATCACTGCCGAGAGGCGCCCCGGTTGATTACAATGTATCCGGAGTGATCCGATGCCCTTCGAAATGTTTCAGCGCGTCATTCTTACCGCCGACCAGCTTGAAGAAGGGCTGCGCGCTGGCGACGTCGGCACACTCGTCGATCGCCACGCCGCGCCGCCGGGCGGGGAAGCGGGCTACAGCGTCGAATTCTTTGATATGACCGGCCGCACCGTGGCGGTGGTCACGTTGCCGGCCAGCAGTCTGCGCCAGCCCACTCCTCAGGACGTTCCGAGCGTGCGAGTAGTTTCTGTCGGCCGATAGGCTCCTCAGGCAGGCCTCTTGAGTGCATTCTGCCGGGAAGACGCCGTGATCTGGCCCCTTCGCTCCGCTTGAAGGATGCCAGCCATTTTCCGGTAATCCTGCGTTCCGAGACCGCTCCCAAAAATGGTTGCTGGTTCGGCGATGGCAATTAGAGTGGAAGTTTCAGTAATGTGGTTTCCGTCACCCTGGGACACGGGTCGATAGGAAAGGGATGTGCTAATGCCGAGGGGGAGCGCGTAGATCGGGCCGGCGCAAGCTTGCGCAAGCGGACGATCTATGCGCTGACAAGGAACATCATTGTCGTCGAGCGCCGCGGGGGGTGGAACGCCCGCGAGCGTGCCGTCAATGTTCGGCCCTAGCATCACTAGAAGACGCTAGAAGAGGCGGCTTCGTGCAGCAGTTCGGCGGGAACAGCCGAGTGCACGCGGCTCGTAACTGACACCATGACCATGATCGCTCCTGTCGCCAGCCCCAGCGGGGCGGGCGCCTCTCGGATTTCACGGCCGGCTCTCCGGCCGGTTCAACTCGTTGGCCGCTCGGCGGCGATGGCGTCGATCAAGAGCGTCGCCGCGATGATCGCCGCGCGGCAGTGCACGGTGATGATTCTCGGCGAAACGGGCGCCGGCAAGGAAATGGTCGCCCGGTACATCCACGCAAAGTCCGACCGCCGCGAGGCGCCGCTGATTCCGGTCGATTGCTCGGCCCTGTCGGACGGGTTGTTCGAGAGCCAGATGTTCGGCCATGTCCGCGGCGCGTTTACCGGGGCGGTGAGCGATTCGCTCGGTTTTGTACGTGCGGCCGACTGCGGGACGCTGTTTCTCGATGAAATCGGCGAGCTGTCGCTGCCGCTGCAGGCCAAGCTGCTCCGGGTGATCCAGGAGCGGACCGTGGTTCCGGTGGGGGATACGAAAGCTCACCCCGTGAACGTGCGGATTATCGCGGCGACGCACCGCGACCTGGCGGCGATGGTTCGCGAGGGAACGTTCCGGCAGGACCTGTACTTCCGGCTGAACGTCGTGGTGACGACGCTGCCGCCGCTGCGCGAGCGGGTCGAGGACGTGCTCGCGCTGGCCGATCACTTTCTGCAGTTGCAGGCCGACTTGTATGAGGAGCCGAAGCGGCGGCTCTCGGCCGAGGCGGCCGACGCACTGCAAGAGTACTCGTGGCCGGGCAATGTGCGCGAGCTGGCCAACGCGATGGAATCGGCGCATGTCTTGGCGCCGGGCGAGGAGATTCGGCTGCAGGACTTGCCGCTGCGGCTGCAGTCGCCGCGGACGGCCGGGGCGGCGGCGGCGGACCTGTCGCTAGTCGAGATGGAGCGGCGGCTGATTCGCGAGGCGCTGCGGCGCACCGACTTCTGCAAGGCGGCGGCGAGCCGGTTGTTGGGGATTAACATTCAACGGCTCAATCGGCGGATGGAGCGGTTGAGTATTTCCCGGGAGTAGCCGCGGTGCGGGCCGGCCTCGTTGGGGCGCCCAGGCAGGTACAGGATTATGCATCCGCTACCGTCCTATTAGCCCCGGCTTTCAAGCCGGGGTGAGCGGCCGCGATTGATCGCTCGGCCGAGTCGACGCGCTGCCATCCCTCGGAGCGCTGCCGAGGCCGAAAACCGGCCGCGGATTGATTCGGCCTCGGCGCTGCGCCGATGCAAATCAGAGCCCAATTCTCGGCCGGACTTACATCGCCGCCCTGCGCCCCGCCGTGAACGGCGGGGCTATTAGGATGAGTTACTTGCCCCTGCATAATCCTGTGTAGCGGCGGGTGATAAGCCCGCCGCGATGGCCGTATATGACCTTCTCACGGCCCGAAGGGGGCGTAGGCGCGCTTACGGCCGTTCAGGCCTTGCCTTTCTGTGTCATCCTTCTTCACGGCGGGCTATCGCCCGCCGCTACATGCCTGCCGCCCTTTGGGCGTGAATGCAGGTGTATGTGCCGCTCCGACGTGCGCGCCCATGGGCGCCCGGCCAGGTCTCCGTAGGCGACTCGCCACGGCGAGATGGCCGGGCCATCTAGGGGGCGGGTTATTTTGACCTGGGGTGGTTGAAATGACCTGTCGCGGCGTAAGTCGCTAAGCCGCAAGCGGCGGGGACGTTTGCCGGCGTCTTTTGGGCGGGTTGAAATGCGCTGTTTGTTATTTTGGATAGATGACTCTCTTTTTACGCGACGCGCTGCGTTAAGTCGGTGTGCTTGACGTGGTTGCGCCTTCTTCTGCG
>DASVCM010000564.1:0-8353 GCA_036381635.1 Lacipirellula sp. | reverse complement strand
CCCTACAGACCAAACTTCTAGCTTCGTTCCACCAAGGAGATTGACCTCATGAAGATCAAATGGTTGGCAGCCGTGTTCGCGCTGCTGTCGATGCTCAGCGGGCAGTCCGCTTTCGCGCAGATTCTTATCAACGAATACAATCCGAATCCGATCGGCGATGAGCCGACCACTAGTCTCGTTGAGCTGTTGGGCCCTGCCGGGACGTCGCTCGACGGGTACTCGATCATCACCATTGAAGGCGAAGGAAGCAGTGCTGGCGTACTCAATGGCGATTTCTTCGATCTGACAGGAATCACCTTCGACGCTAATGGGCTGGCGACCATTAGTGGCTCCGGGGCCGATCTAGAGAACCCCACCGGCACGTTAGTGCTCAGTCAAGGCTTTACGGGGACGCCGAGCACGACCGGTACCAACGACGGGACCGATTTGGACACCGATAATGATGGAGTCCTAGACATCGCATTTCCCGGAACTGTCGTTCACGCCGTATCGGCGGCCGATATCGCGACAGATTTCGTCTATGCCAGCCAGCTTGGCGGAGTCGACATGATTTACCCCAGCGCGTTGGATCCGACCGACGGCATGGGCGCGTTCTTCGACACCCTGGCCTCGGACGAGCCGGAGATCGTGTTCCGCGATCGAGTCACCGGCCAGTATTACCAGGGAAGCCTCGATTTCACGTTGCTGACCAGCGCCGACGGCACGGTCGTCGCCGACGGCCCGGGCGGCGTTAATGACATCGTGTTTGACGCGACCGGCCTGACCGGCGGGGCGCCGAATCCGACAGTCATTCCTGAGCCGGCTTCCACTGCGCTGGCGCTCGTTGGATCAATCGCTCTGCTGGCGATGCGGCGACGTTCGCGCGACTAGCGAGCCGCCTGCCGCTTCGCTGCGGCGGGCTTTGAATTACGATCGACTGCGCTTGGCCGGGGGGCCAACGCGTTACAAGCCGCGCGCTGGGCAGCGTCTCATGGCCCAGCGCGTCGGCTTGTTCTTTTGGAGAATCCCCCTCCCTTGAAGGGAGGGGCTAGGGGAGGGATTTCAAACATCGCTGGCCGCACAGGATGTTGGCGCTCCGGCCGACATGGTGCATCCCTCCCCCGTCCGCTCCCTTCGAGGGAGGGGGGGCCTGGAACGCCTTACCGGCGATTGAGCTCCCACAGCTCCGGCCGCGTGCTGGTCACCGCGCGGCAGCCGCTGTCGATCGCCTCGCGGACATCCGCCTCGGTGCGACATAGCCCGCCGGTAATCCGCGGGATGCCAAACTTGTTCAGGTCGGCCGCCACCTTCACCGCGGCGGCCGCCGGCAGGATTTCAATAGCGTCGGCCTGCGACTTCTCGGCAATGCCTTGCCCGCGCTCCACCGACCGGCTGTCCGAGAGAAACAGCCGCACAATCGTCATCAGCCCCAGCCGCCGCGCCGGCTTGGCCAGATGGTGATGAATGGTCACCACCCCGGCAAGTCGTCCTAGTTCCGCGAGAAATTCCAGCCCCGCCTCGCTATTCTCCAGCCCGGAGATCAAGTCGATGTGCGCAAACACCGCCACGCCCGCGAGTTCCGGCTGCTGGAACTTATCGAGCGTCCGCGGCAACTCGGCGAGAGTACCCCCCTGGAGGAATACGGCGCTCGCCCGCCCGATCAGCGCGGCATGCTTGCCAGGGTCCCAAACCACCGGAATCACGGGTTGTTGCAAACATTTGCCGATCGCGAGCCGATTCATGAAGCCTGGCCTTCACGGCCGTTCCGAGTGCGAAGAAGGAGGAAGACGAGAACCCTGTCACCCCGAGGTCCGCCGAGGGGTCCGGCCAGTGTACCGAACCCCGTCCCCGAAGTCCGTCGAGGGATCTGGCCAGATTTCTCGGAACACCTCGGCAGTGACGTGGAGCATTGCCTTGACGGGCCTTTACATTCCATTAATAATGCCACAAGTCAGGCACGCCTGGCAACTAATCTAAAAGCACAACAAGCATTGCTTGGGCCAGAGATATAAGAGAAAGGCCCCGCGGTTGCACCGCGGGGCCTTTTTTATTGGCATCGCGTCATGAATTCGTCCGCTGACAAACCGACCACCGCAACAGAACGCGCCGCCAGGCTGCAGGAGCGACCGCTGGACGTGCTCGTCATCGGCGGCGGAATCGTCGGCGCCGGCGTGGCTCGCGACGCAGCGATGCGCGGGCTTCGCACCGGCCTCGTGGAGCAGCACGATTTCGCCTCCGGCACCAGCAGTCGCTCCAGCCGCCTGTTGCACGGCGGCATGCGGTATCTCGCCCAAGGTCGCGTCGGCCTGGTCCGCGAAGCCAGCAAAGAGAAGACCGTCCTCCGCCGCATCGCTCCCCACCTCTCGCAGCCGCTGGAGTTCATCTTCCCCACCCGCCAGGCCAATGGCTGGCCGCGGTGGAAGCTCTCCATCGGCGTGAAGGTCTACGACCTGCTTTGCGGAGTTGGGCAGGGCGGCGGCAGCGGCAGCATGGGCGTTGAAGAAGCCCTCCGCCGCGTCCCCGGCCTCGACGCCGACCGCCTCACCGGCGCCGTCCGCTACTACGACGCGCTGACGAACGATTCGCGGCTCGTCCTCGATACCTTGCGTTCCGCCGGCCGCTACGGCGCCATCGCCTGCAACTACACCCGCCTGGTCGACGCCAAGCGCGAGGGAACCGGCTGGCGCTGCGAGCTCGCCGACCTCCGCACGAATTCCAGCTACCTGGTCGAGGCCCGCACCGTCGTCAACGCCGCCGGCCCCTGGTCCGACCGCATTCCCCATTCGTCCACCAGCCTGCGGCTGACCAAGGGCGTCCACCTCGTGATCGACCGCCAGCGGCTTCCCATGGAAGACGCCGTCGTGCTGGCCGAGGGAAGTCGCATCCTGTTCGTCATCCCCTGGGGCGAGCGGATCATCCTCGGCACCACCGACACCGACTACCGCGGCCCGCTCGACAACCCATCGTGCGACGACGAGGACGTTGCCTACATTCTCGACGTGGTCAACGGCGCCTTCCCCGCCGCGAAGCTCCAGCGCAGCGACCTCGTGAGCACCTGGTCCGGCCTCCGCCCGCTGGTCGCCGATCCCAACGGCAACCCCTCCGATATCTCCCGCCGCCACAAGATTGCCATGAGCAACCCCGGCTGGTGGGACGTCACCGGCGGCAAGTTGACGACCTACCGCCTGATGGCCGAGGAAACGGTCAGCGCCATCGTCAGCCGCCTCGGCGCCAACGCGAAGGCTTGCCGCACGGCCAAGACCCCGCTGCTCGAGGACCCATCCCAGGCATGGGTCAGCGGCATCCTCCCGCCGCCGGTCTCCGAATCTGCGGTAAGCCACTTCTGCCGCGCGGAAGCCGCTCGCCATCTGGACGACGTGATGATTCGCCGCACCAGTTGGCGGCACTACCACCACAACCACTCGGAAATCGCCGCGAGCGTAGCCGGGTGGATGGCCGCCGAACTTGGCTGGAAGGTGGACGAGGCGAATTATGAACTGCAGCGATATCGCAACCTGACGGGCGCCAGCCCGCTGCCGGCTCCGCACATCACGTTGGGCGCCGGCGTCAATGGCAACGGTCACGCTCACAGCATCCACGCCGGCAGCCGCGCAGGCTCGGCCGACGTGGCGGCAAAATAGGGCAAATGAACTTACTAAATCGAGTTTTGGAATCCCCCTCCCTTGCAGGTCGCTTGTGACTTGCCGGGGCGAGGAGGGGTGAGGGGAGGGTCGAACTTTTTCGCATTCTCTTCAACGGAACTTAACCAGCGGCGCTTATCACACAGGACTTATCGAGCGACGGCGGCGTCGAGCCAAAGCGGCGAGATGCTCAACCGGCGCACTCCACCACCTCGAACCACACAACTTTTGGGGACTGCACTCAAACGGAGGGCTAACTATGACCAGGCAATTTTGGAATCGAGCGATCGCCTTATCGGCGATGCTCACCTTGCTGAACCTCGGCCAAGCGTCGGCCGTGGAATACGCGAACATCAACGTCGCTGATGGCGCCGTGCAACAATCCGACCCGCCGACGGTGACTATTGGCCAGGGCACGGCAGGTTTCTTCATCGATTCCGGCGCCGTTGTCGGCGAATATCCTATTCGCATCGGCGCCTCGGCCGCCGACGACGCCGCTGGCGGCGTGCTGATCACCACCGTCACCGAGTACGGCCGCACCACGGCTCTAGCCAATGAGGTCCTGTACGCCAGCACCTCGGTCGTCGCGGACGATGACTTCACCTCCACCAACACTCGTAACACCAGCGGCGGCCTGGCGATCGTCACCGACCGCGCCGGCAGCAACGTGGAGCCCGGCAGCGCCTTCCCATCGGGCGCCCCCTTCAACGCTAACGTCAACGCCGGCTATTTCCCCTTCAGCGAAGGATGGCAGGGACGCAGCGTCTCCGGCGCCCTCAATGGCGCCGCAATCACCGTCGACGCCCTCGGGGCGGGCGACAACCTCGTCACCATCAACGGCGTCGAGGATTCACGTCGCCAGGGCCTCCTCTTCTCGACAACCGCCGTTAACAAGCGCAACTTCTCGGTCGTCGCCCCCACGGTCAACGGCGATGGCTGGAACGTCACCACACGCGCCAATAACCAGGATGGCGGCAACGCGCAGACCGACCCCGTCTCGTTCGTTTTCCTTCCGTTGGGAACGCCGAATATCACGATGGGCGCCGTCTTCGGCTCCTACGGCCAGAATGTTCAGCCTTATGCAACGCTTTCCAGCGGACAGCCCTTCACTGTCAGTAGCTTTCAGGAGCCCCTTCCCAGCGATCCGAGCGTCATGTCGACGGTCTATCGCCTGACGATCCCCGGCGAGTCGCCCGCCACCGGCACGCTGCTGATGCAGTCCGGCGGCAACGTCGACGGCGCCGGCGGCACTCCGGCCGACAACCTTCCGACGGCCGAGTTCGTCGGCGGCGACTGGCTCCTCCGCTTCGACGACTTGCCGACCGCCAACGGCAACGGTCAGGTCGCCAGCTCCAACGAAGCGCAACCCTACTTCCAGTTTGCTTTCCTTCCCTTCGACGCGCCTCCCACGGCCCCCGGCGCCGTCCCGGCCGTCAACTCGTTCAAAGACGACGTCATCGCCTTCAATGCCGAGGTGATCGAAGTCACTGGCCTGGATAACGACAACACCGACGGCACGGTCGGCAATTACGTCAACGTTCCCCAGGGTACCGCGGGATTCACTTATCAGGGCCTGCGGACCAATCTGGGCGACAACTCCGTTTCGATCGACAACGCGCTCCCCTCCACCGGCGACGGCGTCATGCTTGCCACCGTCAGCGAGGGACTTCGCATCAACTCCGCCACCACCGGCGGCCTGGATGGCTTCGGCACGGTCGGCGTCAGCACTAACGGCGGACCATGGGAAGTTCACAACGGCGCCTCCGACCCAGGGGGGGGTGAGTTTAACGTCAACTTCTCCGCCGTTCTCTTCGGCGCCGATACCGGCTTCCACATGGCCGCCCAGGAGCCTACCGATGCAGCCGGCAACCTCGTGATTTCGGTCCCCGGCGTCGTCGATTCCCGCACCGAGGGCGTTCTCATGGCGTCGAACCACGGTAACGACTACCAGTTCGTCACCGTTGAGCCCCGCAGCGACGGCACGGGGTGGATACTCGACAATTTCAACGATTCGGGAGTGGCGGTTGACGGAAACGTGAACTACGTCTACCTGCCATACACCACGGAGAACCTCGTCGCCGGACGCGTCAACGCCGACGGAACGATCGTGAACTCGACCGACACGGGCGGCTTCACGCTCACCGCCGAAACGGTCGCCGACCTTGACGGGCTGGGCGGCACCCACCTGGAGTACCTCCTCACGATCGACGGCCGCACGCCCGACCAGGGCATGTTGCT
Source organism: Lacipirellula sp. (assembly GCA_036381635.1). GTDB lineage: Bacteria > Planctomycetota > Planctomycetia > Pirellulales > Lacipirellulaceae > Lacipirellula. The sequence goes on along the minus strand of DASVCM010000564.1, from coordinate 2,495 downwards.
GTTGAACTCCGACGGCACGGGCGAGAGCAACGATAACTCGTTGGTGTACCAACCCGAGGGCAACGCCTTCCGCATCCTCGGCATCGACTTCATCGACACCGTTGAAGAGAGCGCCGGCGGAATCTCCCAGCCGGAGGACACCGGATTCTCGTTCGCGTTCATCGACTTCGTGACGGCGCCCAGCTTGCCGGGCGGCGACTTCCTCGCCGCCGACTTCAACGAGGATGGCATGGTCGACGGCGCGGACCTGAATGCATGGGAATCCGCCTTCGGCCCGAGCAATGCCGGCGGCGACACCGATGACGATGGCGATACCGACGGCGCCGACTTCCTGACCTGGCAGCGCCAGCTCGGGACCACGCCGGCGGCCGCGCCCGTCGCCGCAGCCATTCCCGAGCCCGGCTCAATCGCCTTGGCGATGCTGGCCGGCCTGGCCTTGGTCGCCTCGCGGCGTCGGTAGTGCAGCGTTTACGGTTGCCGGGGCCGCGAATCGGCCCCGGCAACCTTTTCCTGACCCCTTGACCCCTGAACCCTGAACCCTCTAACAGCCGCCGCGGCTGGCCTGGCCGTCCTTCAAGGAAAGAATGACGCTACGCCACTCGCGGTTGCACCCCAACAAGCCAGGTCCAATCCTGGCGAAATAACAAGGATTGAGAAAATGAGCGCCCACTCCCCTCAACATTTCCCGGGTCCGACGCGGCGTGCTCCGTCCGCGTTTACGTTGGTCGAGCTGCTGGTGGTCATCGCCATCATCGGCGTGCTGGTCGCCCTCTTACTGCCGGCCGTTCAGGCGGCCCGCGAGGCCGCCCGCCGCACCCAGTGCGTCAACCAGATGAAGCAACTGGGCCTTGCGGCCCTCAACTATGAAGACAGCAGGAAGGAGCTGCCGCCGGCGTACACGAAAAGTATTCCCATTCAGAAGGAATATGAGTCGAACGTCATGGCCCACCTGCTGCCATTCTTTGAGCAGACCGCGTTGGCGGCACAGTATAACTATGATGCCAATGTAAAAACTGGCTTCGGCCCTGGTGTTGCAGAGAATCGGAGAATAACGCCGACGGTCATCGACCTCTTGAAATGCCCTTCCACGCCGCCGATCAACTTTCCCTCAGATCCTCCGCCGCCGCCCTGCGACTACACGGTATGCACCGATTTCGGCGTGGGTGCAAACAACGCCCGGCCGACCCTTGTTGCCGAAGGTAAGATCACCGATCGCGGCCCCATCAATAATGTCAATCCCACGGGATCGGGCGCCCGCCCGGACGGTTATTGGTTCAGCATGCTTGGCATGACGTACATGAATCAAGGCACCTCTACTGCGAACGACGATGTTCGCTTGCGAGTCAGGCTCAAGGAGGTTACCGACGGAACATCAAACACGATGATGTTTTTCGAGTGCGCCGGCCGACCGGACACCTACAAAAATGATCAGCTCGACCCAGATAACCCTAATTCAGGCAACGGCTGGGCCGATCCGGAAGCCTGGTTCGTGGTCCACAATGAATGCGGCGGCCAGATGATGAACTGCGGCAGCAACGACAACGAAATCTTCAGCTTCCACAACGGCGGCTGCACCTTCGCCATGGGCGACGGCTCCGTCCACTTCATCCAGGAAGACATCGATCCCGAAACGTTCGTCTCCCTATTCACCCGCAACGCCGAGGATATCGTCAAAGGCGACTTCTAACGTTGTGGGGTAGTGAGGTGGTTTGCGCCCACGCCAGCATTGAGCCGCAACGCGGCGGCAGTCAATAGCCAGGGGCGCGAGCCCCTGGCTATGGCAAGTTAATCGATCGTAAGCCCCAACGGGGCGGCAGTGCATCGGCCTATCTACTGCCGCCCCGTTGGGGCTTACCGCTGCCATTTGCTTGTGCACCAGGGGCTCACGCCCCTGGCTATTGACTGTCGGCCCGTTGGGCCTAAGCCTCCACGCCATTCTCCGAAGGTTCACACCCTTGATCCGTTCCTACGCTTTGCTGCTGACGCTGCTGGTCTTCGTCATCGCGCCGGCTCGCGCTTCGGTCGTCATCAGCGAGATCATGTTCAACCCGCAAGGGAGCGATCGCGATTCCATCGGTTCCAGCTACACCTATAACCGCGAGTGGGTTGAGCTGTACAACGCCGGCACGACGACCCAAAACTTGAGCGGCTGGCAATTCGGCGACGCCCACGACAACAACTGGGCCTCGGAGTTTCCCGCCGGCACCACGCTTGGCCCGGGGCAGTCGCTGGTCGTCACCGGCGATCTCGACAGCTTCGACGCCAATTGGGGGTCGGGAATCAATCGCATCCAGGTGAACGCCTTTCCGAACCTCGCCAATAGCTACGGCACGGACGAATGGGCCGCCCTCCGCGATAGCGCCGGCGCCCTCCAAGACGTCGTGAAGTTCCAAGAGACCGATTGGCCGACCGCCAACGGCTCCGACGGCAACAGCGTGTTCCTGCTCCCCAACGCCCTGTCCGAAGCAGGAAATGACAGTCCCGCCAACTGGCGG
>DASVCM010000563.1:0-7886 GCA_036381635.1 Lacipirellula sp. | reverse complement strand
CTTCCGGCGCCGGGCGCTGGCCGTCTCGCATTGGGACGGCAAGCTCGTGGCGCTGGGCGGCATGAACGAGAACCGCAAGATCTCGCGCCGCGTCGATGCGCTTGATTTTGAAACGGGCGAGTGGACAAAGCTCGCCAAACTGCCGGGCGAAGGGATGGACGGCTTCGGCGCCGCGGCCTGCAATATTAACCGCAAGCTCTACGCGAGCGGAACGCAGGAGTCGCTCTATCGGCTGTCGGATGACGGTAAGAAATGGAAGGCGGTCATGAAGCTCTCGCCGCCGCGGTTTTTTCATCGGCTTGTGCCCGGCGAGCAAGGATACCTGCTCGCCGTGGGCGGAGCGTCGGAGGAAGGCCACTTGGCCACGATCGAGCAGATCGATCCTGACCAATGAACCAGCGACCACTCAAGTCATTCTGAGCAAAGCGAAGAATCGAGCGCTACGCCAGATCCTTCGCTGCGCTCAGGATGACGACGAATCGCTCAGGATGACGGCCTAGCTACTGCTTAGCTGGATCGCGACCGTCGGTCCATGGGCCGGCGAGCTTCTGGTACTCCGGCGGATACAGCACGCTGCCGGCGTCGCCGGCTTTCCAGCCCGGCACATGCCGCGGCTTGGCGCGGGCTTCCGACATTGCCTCCCAGCCTTGCGCCCATGAAGCATCGCCGTCGACGACGTTGCCGTCGCGGTCCATTTGGAAAACGCGGCCCTCGCGATAGCTGCGAACGGCCAGGTCTACGATCGCGACCGCCGCGGCGCCGAGCACCGGGTCGTTGTTGACCTTCGTCGGGTCGCCGGCGCGGACGGCGTCGAGGAAGTTTACGAAGTGGGCCGTGTCGAAGTCGTGCGCAGCCTCGGCGTGAACCGTCTCGCGCTTCAGCGAGCTATCGCCCGTGACCTGCGGCCGCTCGGGGATGAACTTTAACGAGGCCTTCGGCCCGGCGCCGAAACCGCTGCCTTGGAACACGATCGATGCGTGATGCCCGCGGATGGCGTGATCGAGCTTCACTTCGCTGGAGACCATCGTGCTGCTGACAACGCCCTGCACGCCTTCGTGGAAGTCGGCGACGATCGTCGCCACGTCGGGCACGTTGCGGTCGTCATATTCAAGAAAGATGCCGCCGCCGGCGACCACTCGGCCAGGATATCGCAGGCCGGTCGCCTTCAGCAGGCCAGTGATGCGGTGGACGAACAGGTCGCCGAGCATTCCCATGCTGAACGGCCAGTAGCACCGCCACTGGGCGTAGGTCGAACGGTCGAACGGCATCTCCGGCGCCAGACCTTCGTCCACGCCCAGCCACTGCCGCCAGTCGATCGACTGCGGCGTCATTTCCGGCGTGATTTCATTGTGCCGCGTCATGCCGTAGCGCGAGTTGCGGAAGTATTCGGTCTGAAACTGCACGATCTTTCCGAGCTGGCCGGCGTCGATCAGCTGGCGTGCCTTGTCCCAGATGGGCGAGCTGGTGCTCTGAACGCCGACCTGTATCACATGGCCGTTGGAGCGCCACGCGTCGATCACCTCGCGGGCCTCGGCCAGCGTATGGGTCATCGGCTTTTCGCAGTAGACATTTACTCCCGCCTTCAACGCGTCGATCGTCTGGCGTGCGTGCCAATGGTCTGGCGTGGCAATAAACACGGCGTCGAGATCGGCGCCGGCGAGCATCTCGCGGTAGTCGTCGAACAGCTCCGGCCGCTTGCCGGTAGTCGAAGCGATATGGTCGGCCGCCCGCTGGCGATGGACTTCATACACGTCGTTGACCGCGGCGACTTCGACGCCGACGCCCTCTTGCTGCAGCTTTGCGAGCGTCTTCACGTGCGCGGCAAACCCTCGGCGACCGGGGCCGATGACGCCGACGCGCAGCCGACTGTTGGCATTGGCCGCGTTGGCCGAGCGCGTTGCGGCGAGCGTGGTCGCGGCGACGCTGGACGCGGCGCCAATGAAACTTCGTCGTGTAACTGTGTCGTATTTTGTCATTTGGTTCAGAATAGCAAGCGAATGAACAGCAGACAGCATGCGGTCTGGATGCCAAGGCGGACGCCCGCAGGCTCTGGAATCGCCACGCTGTTGATCGTGGCCGTTAACTGACCGCCCAGTTGTCGCTGCCAGGCGAGCAAATCAGCGCCGTCTACGTCTTGGTCGGCGTCGGCGTCTCCAAGGGTCGAGGCTCCGCTTCCGACATTGGCATGCCACGCGGCCAGGTCGGCGGCGTCGACCACTCCGTCGCGGTTGAAGTCGGCGGCCAGCGCCGCCTCGTTGAGCGACAGCAAGAGCTGCGGTCCGGCGTCGTTTGCCGATTCCTTCGCGGCCAGCCGCAACGAGGTCAGCTCGTCGGCAACGTTCTCGCCGTCGTAGCGAACTTCGCGGGCGATGAGAAAGCTGATTTGCTGATCAGGATGGTCGCGGACGAACGACGTGACGTCGAGCATTAGCTCGCGCTCGGTCTGAGTTCCCGTGAGATGCCCGACAACCGCGGCCGAATCGCTGATTCCGGTAATAAAGTTCTGGGAAATGTCGCTGGCGGTCCCGCTGCTGCTGGCCAGGTTAGGGGCCGTATCCCCAGGTGATTGAGCTTTCATCCCACGCGTCCGAGGAGATGGCGTAAACATGCGCGATCACCTGGTCGGCCGAGCCTGCGTTGGCGCCGCTGACTCGCAGCACCGCTTGTTCGACGCTGCTGGCAGAAATGCCGTCCAGATCGAATTTCAGAAACGTCACGCCGCGTGATTCGGGGAGCGTGCTGTCGTTTTCAGCGAACAGCGTCGGTTCGCTGCCAAAGTTGTAATTCGCTTGGCGGCGAGGACGAACGACGGCGTCGTCGGTGGCGGCGAGCGTAACACGATACGCAGGCGGTTCGTCCGGGGCCGTGATCAAGAAAACGCTTTCCCGCGGCTGGTTGAGACTCAGTTGGCCGCTGGCGGGCACTTCGACGAGTTGGCGCACCTCGCCCTGCCGATCGGCGCTAACTTCCTCCACGGTGACGATCGTCCCGGGAGCGATCCCCAGCCTGTTCAGGTCGAGCGTAAGATCTTGCGCGGTGGCGCCGGTGTTGGCTGAAAAGATCGAATGACGGCGCTGGTGGAGGTCGTAGGAGGCCGCCACATGAAGCACGTTGACGGCCGTCCCGACCACGACGGGTTTGGCAAGCAGGTCATGCCCGCCGGCGAAGCCCTTGTTGAACAGCCGGGAGACTTCGCCCCCCTTGGTAATGCCGCCGACGTCATACGGCGCCGTGTTATTGTCGACGTAGTGAAGGCCGTTCTTTTTGACGCCGCTGGCGCTGTCGTCGGCCGTCAAGCTGAACTTCTGCAGGTACAGCTCTTCGACTTTGGCGTTCGCCAGATTGGCGAGGATCGAGCCCAGCGTCGAGAATTTCGACGGCGAGTCCATCGTCTCGGAAGTGTTCTCGAACACCGCGGCCGTATGGACGCCGAATTCGGTAATGGCAAAGCGGATCGGCGCGCCGCCGGACGCGGCGTTCACCAGGTTCTTGACCGTCTGGATTTCGCTGGCGAAGCCGGGGCCGTTCATGTTGTAGAGCTGTACGGCGTAGGTATCGATCAACTGAAAGTTTGGATCGACCTGGCCGAGGTAGTTCGTGTGGAGGTTGTCGATCACCAGCTCGCCCCACCCGACCTGATCGTCGCGCGGATCGCCGCCGGGCCGCTGGTTAAAAATGGCGGCGCCTCCGGCGGTGACCGGCGCGTGCATTTGCACGTCGAGCGATTTGCCGAACACTGCGTTGACGTCGGCGACGGCTGACTGCACGGCGTCGGAAGCGAGGCGCAGGCGCTCGATGTACTCGTCCTGCGAGACGTCGTTAGAGCTATGGTTCGGCTCGTTGTACATCTGGAAGCGGCGGACGTCGAAATTCTTGGCCAGGTAGAACGCCTGAGCGTAGAAGTGCTGCCACTGCTCCCAACGGTCGGCCCAGCCGGCGGCCGTGCCGGCCGGATCGAACGGGTAGCGCTCGCTGGTGCGATGCATTTCGACCACCGGCTCGACGCCCCTGGCGTGCAACTCGCCGAAGGCGTAGGCGAGGTTGATGTTGTTGCTGCCCGACGTGGGGACGTTCTGGTAGCGATTTTCGAGATAGGGCCAGTTGATGTAGGTCGTGCTCGTGGGATTGGCGCGGAGGGCGGCGCGGCGAGAGATGAACTGAGCCTCGGAGCCGACGCCGTCGCCCCAGACGCTGTTATCGTCGTTGCCTTCAACGGTGGAAGGAGTGGACCAGACGCGCGCGCCGTTGGCCTCGGTGTAACGCCACCAGGCGGCCGTGTTGCTGGCGGCCATGAAATGGCCCGAATTGTAACCGACGATTTCGGGCGTTTTGCCGACGACGTTGGCGGAGAGCGTGATGTCGGCGGCGTGGGCGGGCGATGGACAATGGGGCATTAGCGCCAGTGCCGTCGCGAAGACGCCCGCCACGGCGGATCTTCGACAAGCGGATAGGGACGTTCTAGAGATGGCTTTTTGTCACTTGTTGGAGTAAAGCGACACACCCGTCGCGGCGAGAGTGTCTCGAGGGAATGCAAGAAACTAGGCGTGTCGAGGCAATCGAGAGAGCTGCCGTCACTCGCTGGTCAACTCCAGCACTGGGCTGTTCTCTTCTCCGACTTTTACCTCAATCGTCAGTCCGGATGTGGCCGGGCTTGTGTATCGCTTGGGCACTAACAGCGTTCCCTCGCCCCTCTCGGGACCGACTCGGGTCCCCTCATAGGCTACGACGGCCACTTGGTGCGAGCCAGGCCGGGCCCCATTGCCCTTGCCATAGGTGCTCAACTGGAACGTCCCATCGCGCTGAATGGCACCATTCGAGCCGCGGCCTGCCGGGGGTTGTGTCAGCACCGTTCCCGTCGAGAGGGGCTCGCCATCGAGTAGCACCCTGCCTCGCACCGGGGCCAGCTCCGCGTTCTTGTCTGCGCAGCCAAGGCAGCAGCCGACAGCCAACGCGCCCGCCCACAGCCAATTGTGACCCAGCTTCCTCGTGCATTTGAATAGCATGACCGTCGCTGACAAGTCTTAGCTCCCCTAACCTATTCGTCGCTTGGCTCAGAATGACGTGCGGCGCGGCACGCTAACCTGAAATACTCCCTGGCGTTCTCTCAAACGGCTAGAACGGCCATGTGAAGACTTCTTCCGACGCTCGGCTCGCCAAAGGCTGGTAGACGCCCTGAAGATCGACTTCCTCGCTCAAGAATTGCACCGAGCCATCGCACATCGCCATGAAGGCGCCCCCGGTATGCAGGCTGCCAAAGCTCATGTCGTTGTTGCCGTATCCACTATGCGGCTGTCCGGTTTGCTCGCGGAATGCCGTATTCAGCGGCCACCTCACGTTTTTGGCAGCATAGGTGTATGATTCGATGTACCGCTCCGAACCGGCTCCGACTATCCAAACCCGTTGCGGCCCGCAGTCCCACGAAATCTCACCGATCAATAGCGTCTGGGTAGTTCCGTCGGTAATGTCCCGAATGGCCACCTTACTTCCCGGAAAGATAACGCCGTTGGTCGCGGCCCCGCCATGGCCGCCATTGCACGGGTCGGGACTCCCGCTACGGCTAAACATGGTATAGGTGATGCCCGGGTAGCCTGGCGGTTCGGGGCAGTCGAGCTTGGCTCCCATGACGCCCATGTAATGCGTACGTAGAAGATTCATTTCCTCCGTGTCTGCGCTGCCAACTGGAGAGGTGTAGGTCATCTCCGCATCATTCTGCGAAGGACAGCGCAAAAACGGCAGCGGCGTATTGCGAATTGTTCCATTGTTCGCGTGCGACCAGTGCTTGTTCGGATCGATCGCGCTCTTAAGATTCTGGCCCTCCATGTAGGGGAGGATTTCCGCAATGTAGCTGAGCGCCGTGTAGTACGGAGTCGAGGTCCCGCTGCTGCCGCCGCGGTCGGATGACGAACCCCCGCCCCCCGACGCCCGATCCTGCAAGTCGGTTGTCACCCCCGACGGGAATCGTCCGACGGCCCCGTGAAAATTCTGACAGGCCAGCGCGAGTTGCTTCATGCGATTCGTGCAGTCGCTTCGCCGGGCGGCTTCACGGGCGGCCTGCACGGCGGGAAGGAGCAGCGCGACCAGCACACCGATGATCGCGATGACTACCAGGAGCTCGACCAGGGTAAAGGCGTTGCGGACAGTGCGCTGACGCATGGGGGAGTTCCTTGGCTATCTGGTCGCTTCGAAACGTTGGCAATCAGTTCAAGCGAGTCGCGAAGACGCCCGCCACGGTGGATCTTCGACAAGCGGATGTTGCGTTATCGGCGGCGACGGGCCGCGACCGCGACGCCGCAAGCGGCAAGCACGGCGAGGCTCAGCGCGGCGGGTTCGGGAATCGCGGCGACGGCCGCCACGACGTGGAGTTGCACGGCGCTTGCCGTCTTGACAAGTTGGATCGCCTTGCCGGCCATCAGACCGGCCGGATCGATGACGTTGATCGCATCGAAGTCGCCGGTAATAGCGCCGACAGTGCCGCCGGCGCCCAGGCTGCGCTGCCAGGCCAACAGGTCGGCGCCGTCGGTGTCCGCATCGCCATCGGCGTCGCCGGCGGCATTGGCGACGCCGAACGCGCCTTTCCAAACATCCAGGTCGGCGCCATCGATGGCGCCGCTGTCGTCGAAATCGGCTGCGCCCGCCGGGCCGCTGACGAGCGTGATGATGTTAAAGACGTCGCCGATAGTGGGAACATAGTTTGCGTTTGCGGTTCCCGAACTGCTCGGCGGGCTAATGAGCACGTCGAGCGTGCCGTCGAGTGCAACATCGCCCTGGACGGTGATGCGATCGAACAGCTCGTTGGCCGTGCCGTTGATTTGCATCCGCAAGGTGGCGCCGCCGGAGAGCGTCAGATCGCCGTCGCGGGCGTCGTTATTTACGAGCACAAGGTGGCCCACGTGGTGGCCGGTTTGTTGGAAGAAGGCGGAACCGGTCTCGTCCTGTTCAAAGCCGACTTCCAGAATGCCGCCGTTGTTGACGACGATCTCGCCAACTTGAATGTCGCGGAGTACGGCGCTGCTGCCCTCGACGCCGGGGACGGTCTGCACGCCGGCATCCATGCGGGCGTTGCTGTTGATCACGATCCGGGCGTTCGGAAGGTTATGGCGGATCTCGACGTTGACGTAGTTGTTAGCCGTCACGACGCCCGAGTATTCGGAAGTCGGCGGCACGACGTCGCCGGAGCTGCCCAGCTCGAACTCGTTGAGGGTCGTCCAGAACTCGCTGCCGGGGTTGGTGGGATCAAAGGACATGCCGTTGACGGTGATGTCGCCCGACCCGGCAAGCGATGTCCCAATGAGGAAGCGACGCTCGTCGATCAGGCCGCTGTCGTTGGGGAAGCCCTTAGAAAGATCGACCGTAATCGGGGCGTTAGCCACGAGATTGGTCATGCCGTGGAGCCGGCGCCGCGTCGGTGCGGTCTGTGTCGACGCGTGGTCGATGGTCCCCGGCTGATTGAAGATCACCGTGCCGTTATCGGACTGGACTTCCGGGTCGAAGAACAGGGTGTTGGCGCCGGTGGAATTCATTTCGAGGGCGCCGACGCCGCCGTTGGCTTCGGTGATTTTGACCTGGTCGCCGGCGCCGTTGAAGCGGATGGTCCCGCCGTGGCCGGCGGTATCGGACAGCCACAGCGTCGAGCCGGCGGCGCCGTTGAAATTCAGGTCGCCGCTGCCGTTGACGGTCATATCGAGGAAGAAACTGGCGCTGGCGTCGATGTTGAATTCGATGGGGGCGGTATTGTTGAGCGTAAGCGTTCCGAGCACGGGCTGGCTGATGTCGCCGAGGGAGAAGTCGCCCGTCGTGGTTTCGGTGAGATTGCCTCCGTCGTCGACGACGATCAGGGGAACGTAGGCGGCGTTGCCGGCGCTGCCAAAATTGATGATTCCGCCGGC
>DASVCM010000562.1:0-5745 GCA_036381635.1 Lacipirellula sp. | reverse complement strand
GGCGAGGACGATTATGCTTCGTGACGGGATGATACAGTTTGATGAGAGGCGGTGACCTGTGAACCCTGTCACGCAGAGAATTCCCCTGTCACCCCGAGGTCTGCCGGGGGGTCCGCTGTGGGTACTTGCGGCCGGACCCCTCGGAGGACCACGGGGTGACAGGATTCTGGCTTGACCCTGAACCCTGAACCCTGAACCCTGCCAATGACTCGCTGGTGGCGAACGCTGAAGCTCTCGGTGAAGAGCCTGTTCCTGCATCCGCTGCGCTCGGCGCTGACGGTGCTGGGCATCTTTATCGGCGTGGCGGGCGTCATTTGGCTGCTGTCGATCGGCGAGGGGATCGGCCGGGCGGCGGAGGAGCAGATCGCGGGACTTGGCGCCCGGAATATCATCGTACGCACCGTGAAGCCAACGGCCGACGAGGCTATGGACGGCGGCTACGGCATCACACGGGATGACTACGACCGGCTGCTGGCGACCATCCCGACGATCGATAAGGCAATCCCCATCCGCGAGGTCACGCGTGAGTTTCGCTTTCGTACGCGGAAGTTCGAGGGCCGCTGCGTGGGATGCACGCCCGATTACGCCGAGGTAACGCGGCTGTTCGTTGATCAAGGCCGATTCCTGAGCGACGCCGATTTAACTGAAGAAAGAAACTACTGCGTGCTGGCGGCAGAGTCCGCCGACCGGCTGTTCCCGTCGCGAAACGCCGTCGGCCAAAAGGTGATGATCGATGAGAGCTTCTATGAGGTGGTGGGCGTCATGAAGCCCCGGGCGGCTTCGGCCGGCGTGGGCGGGTCGCTCGCCGCCGAGGATTTCTCGCGGGACGTGTACATCCCGATCACCACGATGCGGACCCGCATTGGCGACATGGACGTGGTGACCAAGCCGGGGCAGTTCCAGCGGGACTTGTACGAGCTGACGCAGGTGACGCTGCAGATCAAGGATCGCGAGTCCGTCTTGCCGACGAAGGACGTGATTGAGGACACGCTGGCGCGGTACCACACGATGTCCGATTACCGCGTGACGGTGCCGTTGGAACTGCTGCAGCAGGCGGCGACGACGCGGATGATGTTCATTCTGTTCTTGGGCTTGATCGCCGCGGTGTCGTTGGTGGTCGGCGGCATTGGCATTATGAACATCATGCTCGCCACGGTAACCGAGCGGACGCGGGAGATCGGCATCCGCCGGGCGCTCGGCGCCAAGCGTCGGGACATCACGCAGCAGTTTCTGGCCGAGAGCGTGGTGCTGTCAGTGGTCGGCGGCCTTTTGGGAATTCTGGGCGGGCTGCTCTGCCGGCCACTGTCGATCTTCGTGCGCGAGCGGCTGGAGATTTGGTTCCCGGAGCAGATGAATACGCTGCCCGAGGTGGTCCGGACGGTCGAGCCGATGCTGGTCTCCTGGTCGATTCCGCTGGCGTTCGCCATCTCGGTCGTGGTGGGCGTGATGTTCGGCGTCTACCCGGCTATGCGGGCGGCGCGACTCGATCCGATTGAAGCCTTGCGGCACGAGTAGAATCTGTTCGCAAGTTCCCTTCGCCGGGGGTATATTAAGCGCGACCTTTGGACCTTTTCCGGTTTTTGTTGAGGCGAGGTCGTTATGGCTGTGAAGTCGAAGCGCCGCTCGTGGAAAGACAAGCTCAACGACAGCAAGGATTTTCCCAAAGTCGCCCAGATCGACGCCGATAAATCGAAACGGTGGGGCGAGGGGACGTTCGTCATCCCGGCGCCGCTCGAGGTGGACGCGGCGATGCGAACGATTCGCCGCGGGAAGCTGACGACGATCGACGCCTTGCGTAAGTCGCTCGCCAGGAAGCATGGAGCGACCATCGCCTGCCCGATCACCACGGGCATCTTCGCGTGGATTGCGGCGCATGCCGCCGATGAGGCGGAGGCCGAGGGCGCCCGAAGGATCACGCCCTATTGGCGGACGCTCAAAACGGGCGGCGAGGTCAATCTGAAGTATCCCGGCGGCATCGCGAACCTTCGCGCGCGGCTGGCGGCCGAAGGGCACAAAGTCGTCAAGCGGGGCGCACGATACTTTGTCGCCGATTACGAGCGGGCGGTCGTTGAACCGTCACTTGAATAGGGCATTGGTCGCGCTGTCCAATCGAGCGGCGGTGTGGTACCTTGCCGCACATGAGTTCCAACGCGGCCGCCGCTTCCCTCTCCGAAACAGACGCTACGGCCCCGATGTCCGCGGGCGTATTGGAACGATGGTGGGCGTCAGCTCGCCTTGCGCTGCGCATGTTCGCGTTTGTCGTCGGCACGCTGGCCTTTTGGGCGGCGATGGAGATTGATCTGCTTGTCCGCAGGCCGGCGCGCCGCATGGACGTCATCAACTCATGGACGCCGCGGTGGTCGGCGGCGCTGCTGCGCGTGTTTGGCATTCGCGTGGAAGCCCATGGCCCTTTCGCCGATCAGCAAGAGGTCCATCCGGGGCGCGACGAGCGCGGCGTCGGTCGCATCTTCTTGATGAACCACCGCTCGGGCGCGGATATTCCGATCGTCCTGTCACTGGCGAAGGTGCATGTCATCAGCCGACACGATGTTGCGGGCTGGCCGCTCATCGGAGCAGGCGGCCGACGTATCGGGACGCTATTCGTCGATCGCCGGTCGCGACGGAGCGGCGCTACGGTGCTCACGCAGATTTCGCAGTCGCTCGAAGCCGGCGAGGGGGTGGCGATGTTCCCCGAAGGGACGGCGTACCCGGGAGACGAGATTCGTGAGTTCAAGCCGGGGGCGTTCAAGGCGGCCGTTCGTTCCGGGGCTGAAATCGTACCGATGGGGATTGCGTATAGCGATCCGGCGGCTTGCTTTGTCGTAGGCGAACCGTTTTTGGCGCACATGAAGCGGGTCGCCAGCCTGCGACGTGTGCGCGTGAATGTCGAGATTGGGAAGCCGATTCGCGTGGATGGCAAGTCGGCGGTGGAGTTACAAGCCGAGGTGCGGCGCCAGATGGAATCGCTGATAGCCAAGGCGCGCCAGCGGCTTACCCCACGTCATTCTGAGCGAAGCGAAGAATCTGGAAGCTCGCGCGAGACGCCAGATCCTTCGCTGCGCTCAGGATGACCGCTCCTTTGCCGCTGCTGGCATCGCGGGCGTCAGAATGATATTGACGCCTAATCGCCCTGGTCCCTACGATTGCGACGCGGTGGAATTCCCGCGATAATCGGCCGCGCCGAACAGCCCGCCGTCGCCCCGCGTACATCAGCATGGCCCAGCCGTGCGCGAGCGCGACGGCCGCTACGACCGGACCTCGACGTTTAGAAAAGGCAACGCGTCGGCTCGCTTGGCTGCCGGAGCCACCCGCGCATCCGCACCTCCGCGGTTCAGGCGATATAACGCTTGCCTACGCATTGATCCGACATTCGGCGAAATGCTTGGACACTCGCGCAGAGCTTCGACGATGTAGTGTCCTAGCAATGCCAGCAATGACGCGACGGCAACCGTAAGAAACCGCACCCGGCGTTACTCGAACCCTTATTGACGACTTATCAGGCGATCCGTTGAATGCTTCGCGGCTCGATGCCCGCGATTGAAGAACTCAGCCGTTCGCCTTTGGCTGCCCAAAGCCCTTCGACCCATAGCCTAGTCCCGCAGGAATCCTGTCATGCACATCTACGGCACATCCCATCTGCACGGCGCCCAATCGCTTCAAGGCCCGCACTGGAATCGCACGGCGCCAGGAGCCCAGGGAACGCAGGCGGCTGACCAGGTCGATATTTCGGCGGCTGCCGAGGCGGCGATGAATGCGGCCGAGGGCGACGACTTCCGGGCCGACCTGGTGGCCCGCGTTCGCAGCGAGATTGCCGCCGGGACGTACGAGACGCCGGATAAGATCGCCGTGGCGATCGAAAGCTTCCTGGATGAAATGGCGTAATCGGTCTGTCGCGCAGTGTAGGCCTCTCGCTCCGCGAGAGGCGGTTCATCTCGCGGAGCGAGATGACTACGCTGGCTGCATCTTGAGACTGGCGGCTAGCCCGCGTAGAATCAATAAGCCACGGGCGCTCGTAATGAGCGTCCCTATTTTGGCCATTTTGGCCAATTGTTGATTCCCGCAATTGTCTCAATTAGCTGCATCTCGCGCGGCTTACTGAGACTGAAAGGCTCGGTTTCGCCGTGAAGGAAGCTGGGTTCGCCCTTAGCGCCGTCAAAGTCTCCAGCTCGCCGCAGGAGCGGTTCTCCGAGTACCTGCAGAGCAAAGGAAAGCGGATCACCCAGCAGCGGCGGGCGCTGGTCGATCATGTGTTCGAGCGGCACGACCACTTCGACGCCGACGAGCTGATCGCCAACGTGGCCCGGCTGGATTTCGGCGGCAAGGTGAGCCGGCCGACCGTCTACCGGACGCTCAACGAGCTGGTCGAAGCGGGGCTCTTGCGGCGGATGAGCCTCGGCGGCCGGGCCGTGTACGAGCACGATTACGGCTATCCTCAGCACGACCACCTGCACTGCACGATCTGCGATCGGCTGATCGAGTTCCAAAGCGAAGAGTTGCAGCGAATCTGCGAAGCCGTCGGCCGCGAGCATCGATTTCGCATCACCGGCCAGCGGCTGATCGTGACCGGCGTGTGCCACGATTGCAGCACGAAGCGCCACCGGCGGCAGAGTCCGCTGGATCTGGTTTAGAGACCCCGCCTATGAGGCTGCCCAGACGGCCCAAACTACTACCTGGCGATCATCTTCGAGCACATAAAGTACACCGAAAGCGGCGGCACGGTCAGGATTCGGTTGTTCCCATCGCGTGACTCTCCAGCGCTGGCGGGATCGCTTCTCAACTGAACGTCAATTTGATTGGCAGCCTTGGTTATGGTTTGACGATCCGCCGCGGCTAACCAGAGCTCAGCCAGTCGCTCATCCGCCTCGGGCCGCCAGATGAGCGTATATCTCATTTGACGCCCAATGACTTCCAAATCTCGGAAAGCGTCCGGCCCCCTTTTCCACTTCGCATTCTCGCTAGCTCTTCTAGCGAATAAGGGCAGTTATCTTCCGGATGGGGCTTGAACGCCGGTACGAAGTGCCCCAGCGACAGACCCGCTGAGTTGAGAATCTCGACCGTATGCGCGATTTGACCGAGCTGTTTCGATAACGAATCATCAATGGTTATCTGAGTCATCGTAGCGTTCGCCTAAACCTTCGGGGAGTCGAAAGGCGCCCTACTCCTAGCATACCGCTGGCGAATGGGCTCGGCAAATTCCGCGATAAACTCATCCACCTGCTCGGCGCTGCGGCCGGTGAGTTTGTGCGGGTCGACTGCCGCCGCGAGGTCCACGCCCTGGAACGCCGGGTCGGCGGCGAGGCGGTCGAGCAGGTCGTTGGGGCGGCCGTGCTGTTTGACCTCGGCGGCGGCGGCCTGGCTGTGGATGCGGATGCGCTCGTGCAGGTCCTGGCGATCGCCGCCGGCAGCCGATGCGGCCATCAGAATGTTTTCGGTCGCCATGAACGGAAGCTCCTCGCGGAGGTTCTTGGCGATCACCTCGGGATAGACGACCAGGCCCTCGGCGACGTTGCGGTAGAGCAACAGCACAGCGTCGACGCCGAGAAATGCCTGCGGCAGCACGAGTCGGCGGTTCGAGCTGTCGTCGAGCGTGCGCTCCATCCACTGCGTGGCGAGCGTGGCAGGAGGGTTGGCCTGCAGGCTCATCACGAACCGCGAGAGGCCGCAGATTCGCTCGCACCGCATCGGATTGCGCTTGTAGGCCATCGCGGAGGAGCCGATCTGGTTCTTCTCGAACGGCTCTTCGAT